>JANXZX010000225.1 GCA_025355325.1 Geobacteraceae bacterium | reverse complement strand
GGCGACGCGGGCGCTCCTCCCGCAGGGGAAGCATCATTTGCGCCGTGTCGATGCAGTGCGCCTCAAGGGGAAGGAGGTGGCGACGGATCTCTACGAGGTTTCCGTGCAGGCTAATCCTGCCTTCGCCCCGTATGAAGCGGCCCTTGAACTTTTCCGCCAGCGCCGTTTCGTCGAGGCAAAAGCCATCTTCGCTGAGTTGGAAGAGCGCTACGACGATCCACCGTCACGTCTCTTCAACGTCCGCTGCGCCGGCTTTATCGCCAACCCGCCACCCAAAGAATGGGATGGCGTATTCAATGCCCTTCGCAAGTAGCGGTGCTTAGGAAAGTATCTTGTTCGTATGCATTGATGGGGGGCCGGATACGTTATCCAAGGAATTGTGCCCTGCCCGGCCTACCCGATCTCCATCGGCAGCAGCCGCTTCAGCACGCTCTTCGCCATCTCAAGAATACCCTCGAACGAAGTTTCCTTCAGCGTACAGACCAGCTTGTAATCGGGAGTGAACTGATATGTTTTCGGCTCACCGCGCATCATGCCGATAATGGTGTCGGGTGAGGCCGGTGTGCGCGGATGGAATGAGATGATCACCGCTTTGCCGTCAAAATCGATCTGGCGGACGATCAGCTTTTTGAGCAGTACCCGCAGCTTCATGACCTCGAACAGGTAGGAGGTCGCCAGCGGATATGTGCCAAAGCGATCGAGCACTTCATTCTGAACGTCCAGCACATCCTCTTCCGACTCGGCCTGGGTCAACTTCTTGTAGATCACCAACCGCTGCCCTGCCTCCTTGACATACGCCTCGGGGATGAAGGCCGGCACCTTGAGATTGATCTCCGGCTCAACCCGCTCGACATTCTCCTCGCCCCGCATCCGGGCAATAGTCTCTTCCAGCATCTGGTTGTACAACTCGAAGCCGATTTCCGTGACCGTGCCGGATTGACGGTTGCCGAGCATATCCCCCGCACCGCGGATCTCCATATCGTGGGTGGCGATGCGAAAACCGGCCCCCAGTTCGGATATTTCCTGCAATACCCGAAGCCGTTCACGGGCATCCGAACTGATGGCCGCCTCCCCCGGAATCAGCAGATAGGCATAGCCGCGCTTCGTGGAACGCCCCACCCGTCCCCGCAGCTGATAGAGCTGAGACAGACCGAACTTATCGGCATGATCGACGATCAGGGTGTTGGCGTTGGGGATATCGAGGCCCGATTCGATGATGGTGGTGCAAAGGAGCAGGTTGGTTTCGCCATGCATGAAACCGAGCATGACCTTTTCCAGTTCATGCTCACCCATCTGACCATGACCGACGGCAATTTTAGCTTCCGGCACCAGTTGCGCCAACAGCTCGGCCCGTTTGCCGATGGTCTGCACCCGGTTGTGGACAAAGAAAATCTGCCCGCCCCGACGCAGCTCGCGCAACACCGCTTCACGAATCAGCTCTTCGGAGAAACGGGACACGATGGTCTTGACCGCCAACCGGTCCACCGGCGGCGTGTCGATAATTGAAAGATCGCGGATGCCCATCATCGACATGTAGAGCGTACGCGGAATCGGCGTGGCGGTGAGAGTCATGACATCCACCACCGCCCGGAACGATTTAAGGCGTTCCTTGTCCTTGACCCCGAAGCGCTGTTCCTCGTCGATAATCATCAGACCGAGATCCTTGAAGGCCACATCTTTCTGCAACAAACGGTGGGTTCCGATGATGATGTCGATATTCCCTTTTTTCAGCCGCTCCAGAATATCTTTCTGCTCTTTGGTGGTGCGGAAACGGGACAGCACCTCCACCGTAACCGGATAATCCTTCAGCCGTTCGCGGAAGGTTTCAAAATGCTGCTGGGCGAGAATAGTGGTCGGCACGAGAATACCGACCTGCTTGCCGTCCAGCGCCGACTTGAACGCCCCGCGCAGGGCGACTTCGGTTTTGCCGTAGCCGACATCGCCGCAGACCAGACGGTCCATCGGTTTCGAGTGCTGCATGTCGGCCAGAACATCGTTGATTGCGGAAAGCTGGTCGGGGGTTTCCTCCCAGGCAAACGACGCTTCGAATTCCCGGTACATCTCATCGGGCGGCGAAAAGGAAAAACCTTCAGAAAGCTGGCGTCGGGCATAGATTTCCAACAGTTCTCCGGCAAGTTCCTCGATATTCTTGCGCGCTTTCCCCTTCGATTTTTCCCAGGAAACACCGCCCAGTTTATCGAGCGACGGGCTGCTCCCTTCCGGGCCGACATAGCGCTGTACCAGCCCGAGGCGGTCAACCGGCAGAAACAGCTTGTCCGAACCGGCATACTCCAGCAGCAGGAAGTCACCGCCGACACTGCCGACACTGATATGCTGCAGGCCGCGGTACAGACCGATACCATGGTCGATATGCACCATAAAGTCGCCCGGTTTCAGTTCCGCCAGGGAAGCAAGAAGCTGTTTCTTGCGCACCTCGGAAACACCGCGCCGCTTGACCCGCTTGCCGAACAGCTCTTCTTCGGCGATCAGTATCAGGTGAGAATCAGGAAGCCGGAAGCCACGGGAAAGATCGCCGATCAGGATAGTAATTGACGGATGGGAATCCCGGCTGACGACCATATCCTGAAAGCGCGCCTCGCTGATGAAACAGGGGAGCTTGTACGGCGTCAGCAGCTCTTTCAGCCGTTCGGCCTGCGGCAACTGGTGACAGGCAATTGCAACCCGTTCTCCGCCGTTAAGCCATTCCCGCAGAGTGGCGGCCAGAGGTGCCAGAGCATGACTGCTCTCCTTTGAAACATTTACCCGCAGATCACTGTTATCCCGGCACGGCACCGCAATTTCCGCAGATTTTCCAGGAGTATCAAGAACCAGGCCGGACAGTTCAACTACGCAGCGTCCGGCAACAATTTCGGTAAATTGCTCATCGGCCAGAAATAGTTCTCCCGCCGGAGAGTGGGCCAGACCGGCAGCGGCAGCCTTGGCTACTCCAGCTTCAACCTCTTCGTACAGCGTGAGGCAGGCATAATTGATCGCTTCGGGATCAAGCAGAATCAGCGGAGCGCCCGGGGCATAGTCGAAAATCGTTTCGAGACCGGGATGGAGAAGCGGCTGCAGGAAGTCGATGCCCTGGAAATAGATCGTATTCTGTAAATCTTCAAGAATGAGACGGCGGCGATTGGCTGGAATATCAAGATCGTCGCAGACATTTTTCAGGCGCGGGGCGATATCGGCCAGCACCTCATCCGACAGCAGCAGCTCCCGCGACGGCAGCAGGACCAGCTCTTCCACCGGCTGGAGCGAACGTTGTGTCAGCGGATCAAATGCACGAATCGTTTCAGCGGTATCACCGAAGAATTCGATTCTGACCGGCGTCGGCAGATTGGGGGGAAAGATATCCAGAATCCCGCCCCGCACGGCGAAGGTACCGCGATCCTCCACCAGCGGCACGTTGGCATATCCCATGCGGATCAGCCTAGCGAGCAGCTCGTCTCGCTCAAATTCTTCGCCGGGAAGCAGATAGCAGGAGGAATCGTTGAGGGTTTTTCGAGGCAGCACCCGCTGCAACGCCGCCGCCACCGGCATAACGGTAATACGGGAGAGGCCGTTTTGCAGGCGGAAGAGCGTGTCCAGCCGGGCGCCGGTAACTTCGGGATGCGGAGAAGATGCTGAGAACGGAGCGGCATCCCAGGCCGGGAAAAGCGCCGCAGACAGGTCGCCGCTCGAAAAAAATGCCAGTTCCCGGCAAAACTCCTCCGCCGCTTCCTGGGTCGCCGCAAGCACCAGCGGGTTGTCAAAACCGGCTCGTACCAGTTCGGCAACAAACAGGGCGGGGGACGAGCCTTTCAGGGCCGGGATGGTTATGCGCCGCTCACCGCGCCGAAGTGCGGCAATAGTGTCAATGGTCTGGGGAATAAGAGTGGTCATAGAGGTCATCAATTTTGAACTGAACTATTCTGTCAATGCTTTCGAAGGCCGGCTTTAAGTTTTGGCGAACCATTTTCAATAACGACTCTGAAAGCAAAATCATCAGTGCCCAGCTTGGACGCCAATGCCGGTTTCTGCTTTTCAATAGTCGCTTCAATCAGCTCGCGGGTGATCTTGTCAACCGGCAGGTTACAGGCCTTCCGTGCTTCACGGAATTCCCGGACAAGTCGATCAATATCCGAATCCTGCGATGCGACCGTGGCATCAGGCTCTTTCCTTTTCGGTACATCTTTCTGCCGCTGGTGCAGATTGCTGATAAAGCGGTCGCGTGAGTAGCGCCCATCCTCAATCAGTTTGAGAGTACGGTTCCAATGTTCACGATAGGTGCCAAGCCGGGCCACCAGCGTATTAAAGCGATGTTTATGCATGGTATTGTTGATCGGCGTGCCGACATAGCGACGTACCAGTTTATCAACCTCGCCAAACAGCTGAAGCGGTTCCCGTTTCTCGATACCGATAAAGTACTGCTCGTACTTGATGATCAACTCGCCCAATTTCCGTTCAAGGAGTATGACATCCTCTGCAATAGCCATCAGGAACCCTTGGTAGTAAAGTTTGCCGGGGATTGCGGAAGCCCGTCACTGCATGCTCAGCACTATAGCCAAACCACCGGATAAGTAAAGGCCAAAGATGGGGCAAAACTTTGCAAGTGTGCTAATCTCTTGACGCTTTGACCATCTATCGCATAAAGTGGCCGAACGTTTTTTGACTTTATGTTTGGGGGATATAGCATGGAATCACTTGCTTCAATTGTACTTGCCGCCGGAAAAGGTACCCGCATGAAATCAGGGCTGATCAAGGTTCTTCACCACGTTGCCGGAGTCCCGATGATTGCCTGGCCGGTCACCGCCGCCCGCGAAGCTGGGTCAGACCCGATCGTGCTGGTAATCGGCCATCAGGCCAATGCGGTGCAGGGGATTTTTCGCGGTGCAGGGGACATTCGCTGTGCCATGCAGGAAGAACAGCTCGGTACCGGACATGCGGTTGCATGCGCCCTGGACGCCTTAAGCGGCTTCCGCGGCACGGTATTGATTTTATGTGGAGATACGCCGCTGCTCCGTTCTGAAACAGTGAAAATGATGCTGGCGTTCCATCGTGACAACCAGGCGACAATTACGGTGTTGACCGCCCTGATGGACGATCCCTATGGTTACGGTCGTGTCGTCCGGGATGCTTCCGGGCACGTCACCCGCATTGTCGAGCAGAAGGACGCCGACCCGGAAGAGCAGGAGATTCGCGAGATCAACAGCGGCATCTACTGCATGGATTCCGACTTCCTGTTTAACAATATCAGAGGCATCGGCAATGACAACGCCCAAGGGGAATATTATCTAACCGACCTGCTGGCGATTGCCGTCCGGAAGGGGTTGACCTGCCTGGCGATGCCGACCGCTGACGCCGACGAAATAATGGGCGTCAATGACCGCGTTCAGCTTGCCGAAGCTGGCCGCATCCTGCGCCGCCGTATCAACCGTGATCATATGCTGAACGGTGTCACCATCATCGACCCCGAGGCAACCTATATCGACCAGGGAGTCACTATCGGTCCCGACACAACCATCCACCCCGGTTGTCACATCGGCGAAGGAACCGTCATCGGATCCGGGTGCGTTATCGAAAACGGTGTCAGCATCTCCGCCTGCCGGATCGGCGATGATTGCCATATCAAGGCCGCTTCGGTACTGGAAGGCTCCGAATTGGGCGAGGACGTGGCGGTTGGCCCGATGGCGCATCTGCGCCCCGGAACGGTTCTTGGCGACAAAGTCAAAATCGGCAACTTTGTGGAAACCAAGAAGATTGTGATGGGGAAAGGCTCCAAAGCCTCGCACCTTACCTATCTGGGCGACGCCGAAATCGGCCGTGATGTCAATATCGGCTGCGGCACGATTACCTGCAACTACGACGGTGTCAACAAACACCGCACGATTATCGGTGATGAAGTATTCATCGGCAGCGACGTACAGTTGGTGGCGCCGGTCACCGTCGGCCGCAATTCACTGGTGGCGGCCGGTACAACTGTCACGGTGGATGTCCCGCCAGACTCGCTGGCTCTCTCCCGGGTTCCGCAGGTGAACAAGGAGGGGTGGCGGCTGAAGAAGAGATGAGTCAAAACCAACCCCTATATAAAAGCCCCAGAGGGGCATTCGACGGTAGCCGTGGGATTCATCCCACGGGTTGAAAGGCATCAAAGCCATTCATCCGTCACGTACGTGACGGATGATTATATTGCAACACAATCCGGGGAATAAATTCCCCGGCTACCATCATTCTGTCCCTACGGGACATATGCGAATTTGACGAGAAAGAAAAAGTATGGCCAATACCTACACATCACTGCATTACCATATGGTTTTCAGTACGAAGAACCGTGAACCTTGGATTTCAGCTTCCAAAGAAACCAGAATTTGGGAATATCTGGGAGGAATTGCCCGCGCAAATGGTATGAAGGCACTACATGTTGGCGGCTATGACGACCATATCCACATTCTTCTTGCTTTGCCAAGCACCATGTCGGTCAGCAAAGCGATGCAACTGATAAAGGGAGCTTCGTCTCGCTGGATTCATGAATCCTTCAACGACATGAGCGGTTTTGCATGGCAAGATGGGTATGGAGCGTTTTCCGTCGGCGTTTTGCAACTTGCCGACACCAAACAATATATCGAAGAGCAACGCCAGCATCACAGAAAAAAATCATTTCAAGAGGAATTTCTTAAATTCCTCAACAAGCATGATCTTTCCTATGATGAAAACTATGTATGGGGTTAATACTTCAATACTCCGCAGGGGTGTCTGACGGTAGCCGTGGGATTCATCCCACGGATTTGAAAGGCATCGATATTCATTCGTCACGTACGTGACGATGGGAAATATTTCAATTAAATCCGGGGAATAAATTCCCCGGCTAACATCATTCTGTCCCTACGGGGCGTCGGGAAACTATGTTAGCTGAATCAAAACACACTTCGCTCTACGTCCCGTTCGAGTGCGAGATTGTCGCCGTCACCGACCTGACTCCCGGTGAAAAACTGTTCCGGGTGCGACGGACTGACGGTGCTGAACTGGGGCACCTCCCCGGACAATTCGTGCAGGTTTCCCTGCTTGGGTGGGGAGAAGCGCCGATTTCTGTGGCATCATCTCCGACCCGTGACGGAACGTTCGAACTCGGCGTGCGCCGCGCCGGCAGCCTGACCGGGGCTATGCATCTGATGAAGGCCGGTGACCGGCTCGGCATTCGCGGCCCCTTCGGCACGTCATTTGACCTGCCACGATTACATAATCAGGACCTGCTGCTGATTTCCGGAGGTTGTGGCCTGGCTCCGCTCCGTTCACTGATCCAGTATTGCGAAGACCGCCCAGACGAGTTTGGTAACATTTCGATCCTCTATGGCGCCAAAAACCCGGAACACACCCTCTTCAAGGATGATCTTGCCGCCTGGGAAGCCTCTGCCCGTTTTGCCTGCAGCCTGACGGTTGACAGCAGTAGCGGGGAAGGTTGTTACAACGGCAACGTCGGCCTGATTACCTCCCTGATCCCTCCTCTCACGTTTGTTCCCGATCATACAATTGCGGTTATCGTCGGCCCGCCACCCATGTACCAGGCGGTTATTGCCGAACTGAAGAAAAAGGGACTGCCATCCGACCGGATCTCGGTTTCACTGGAACGCCAGATGCGCTGCGGTGTCGGCAAATGCGGTCACTGCACGATTGAACATCTCTACTGTTGCCAGGATGGCCCGGTGTTCTGGCTCAACCAGGTCGAACATCTGCGGGGGGCACTGTGAATCATTCCAATTCCAGATCAAGGATGATATCAAGGCGGCGAGGATTGAGGCTGCGAGGCGTACAAATCTGTACGTTGAGCTGCCGAGGACGAGCCAACGCAGAGAGGGCCTTGATATGGAATTGGTATAATCTGCCATGAAACGAACCCTCACCGTTTGTCCTTACTGCGGCACCGGCTGCATGTTCTATCTGGTCAGTGACAAGGGGCGCGTGGTCGGAGTGGAGCCGAGCACAACCCATCCGGTCAGCCGCGGCGGCCTCTGCGTCAAGGGGTGGAACGCCTTTGGCTTCGTTCATCACCCCGACCGCCTCACCACCCCGCTGATTCGCCGCGATGGCGAGCTGCAACCGGCATCGTGGGACGAAGCGCTGAATCTGGTGGTTGAAAAACTGCGTAACGTGCAGGAGCGACACGGAGCCGACGCAGTCATGTTCGCCTCCTCGGCCAAAGCGACCAACGAAGAGAATTACCTGCTGATGAAGCTGGCCCGGGCGGTGTTCGGCACCAATAACATAGATCACTGTGCCCGCCTCTGCCACTCCTCCACCGTAACCGGCCTCGCCGAAACGTTCGGCTCCGGAGCGATGACCAACTCCATTTCCTGCATCGACCAGACCGACGTTATCTTCGTCATCGGCTCCAACACCACCGAGCAGCACCCGTTGATCGGCAGCCGCATTTTGAATGCCGTACGGAACGGTACGAGCCTGATCGTCGCCGACAACCGCCGCATCCGGCTTGCCCGCCATGCGGAGCTGCACCTGCGCCACACAAACGGCAGCGACGTCGCCCTGCTGCTCGGTATGATGCATGTCATTATCCGTGACGGGCTGGCCGACCATGATTTTATCACCACCCGTACCGAAAATTTTGCCGCGCTTGCCGCAGCCGTAGCCGACTGGACGCCGGAGCGGGCCGCTGTTGCCACCGGTCTTGAAGCCGTTGAGATCACCACAGCGGCGCACCTCTACGCCGGTGCAGAATGTGCCATGATCTTCTACTCGATGGGAATCACCCAGCACAGCCACGGCGTCGATAACGTCCGCTGCATTGCCGACCTGGCGATGTTGACCGGCAACGTGGGACGCCCCGGCACCGGCGTTAATCCGCTGCGCGGCCAGAACAATGTACAGGGGGGGTGCGACATGGGGGCGCTGCCCGACCTTTACAGCGGCTACCAGAAAGTGTCCGATCCGCAGCAGCGCCAGAAATTTGCCCGCGCCTGGGGTATAGAGGAGTTGCCCACTACTCCGGGCCTGCCGCTGACACGGGCAATGAACGCCGCATCGGTGGGACTGCTGCACGGCATGTTCATCATGGGGGAAAACCCGATGCTCTCCGATCCGGATCAGGGGCATGCCCGCACAACACTGGAGAATCTGGATCTGCTGGTGGTGCAGGATATTTTCCTGACCGAAACCGCAGCTCTGGCTGACATCGTACTGCCAGCCGCCTGCTACGCCGAAAAAGACGGCACGTTCACCAACACCGAGCGCCGGATTCAGCGTTTGCGCAAGACGGTGGAGCCACCGGGAGAAGCTTGCGCCGACTGGCAGATCATCTGCGACATCGCGGAACGTGCCGGCTATCAGGGAATGCGTTACAGCAGTCCGGCTGAAGTGATGGACGAAATAGCCACCCTCACTCCGATATACGGCGGCATCGCCTATGACCGCCTCGACACGCACGGTCTGCAATGGCCCTGCCCCGACCGGAGTCACCCCGGTACGCCACTACTGCATGTGGAGCGGTTCACCCGGGGACTCGGGCACTTCAGTCCGGTTATCCACCGTCTGTCGGCGGAACTTCCCGACGACGAATACCCGCTGGTGCTGACCACCGGACGTACCTATTTCCACTGGCATACCGGTTCCATGACCCGCCGCACTCATCTGCTTGACCGTGAGGAACCCCGTTCCTTCATCGAACTGCACCCTGACGACGCCGCACGCCTTGAAGTGCGTGACCGCGATATGCTGCTGGTATCGAGCCGCCGAGGCAACGTGCAGACTGAGGCACGGGTAACGACGATGGTCATCCCCGGCGTTGTCTTCATGCCGTTTCATTTTGCCGAAGGTGCAGCCAACGCCCTCACCAACAATGTGCTTGATCCGGAATCATCCATACCGGAATTCAAGGTATGCGCCGTGCGAGTGGAGAAGCTGCCATGAGAGTTCTGACAACCGACCTTCTTGATCTGTTTATCACCCGCCTTGCCAATACATGGGAAGTGCGCCTGCCGATCCTGCTCCCGGACGGCACCCGCGTCATCGGCTCTCCCGATGACGGCACCCCTGCCCTGCATGGCGGCACCGTACTGAGCAAACCGACCGCCGCTTTCTTTCCGCAACAAGAAACACTGTTCACCGCCACGAAAGGTGAGTTTCAAGAGCCGCAGGCTCCGGATCGCCTGCTTTTCGTACTCGGCTTCACCCCCCGCGATCTCGCCTGCCTCCGCTTTATCGACCGTTTTTTTGCCGACGGGTGGCGGGACAACATCTACTTCCGTCAGCGCCGGAACGCCGTAGTGGCCGGCCTTTCCGGCTACAGCGGACCGGGCGGTTCGCTGCTCCCCCCCGCTGGTGGCAACTGTGATCTTGAACTATTCTGGGATGGCACACTTTGGCTGGCAATTCCATACAGCGATTCGGGTATAAAAATCATCGCAGAGCTGCCAGATACCGCTCCCGAGTCTGCTATGGAGCTATTCCGACAGGCCACGCTAACGCCACCTGATGAAAATGAAAACCTTATCAAGCGAGCTTCCGAATTACTGCGAGCCGACCGGGTTCCTGATTCCTTCTGGGCAGAGATTGGTGATCGCTGTATCGCCTGCACCGGCTGCAACCTTGCCTGTCCGACCTGCACCTGCTTCGGCGTACAGGACTGGCGCTCGGCAACAACGGTTGAACGAAGCAGAATGTGGGATTCCTGCCAACTGGATGGTTTCATGCGAGAGGCAAGCGGCCACAACCCGCTCGGCACTGAGGCGCTGCGCACCCGACGGCGCATCCACCACAAGCTGGCCGCCGATCCGGAAAAATGGGGGGAGATAAGTTGTTTTGTCTGCGGGAGGTGCGATTCGGTATGTCCTACCGGCATTGGGATTTTAGCGGTAACGCGGGAGATGGTGGCGCGTTTCGAGTGAATCCTGACAGGAGCTATATTTTTAAAAAGAGAGCACAAGTCCAGTTGCAGTTAAGTAAGGTGCCACCTGAACTTTCCAGGTAATTCCAAACTTATGCTGCCGGGCTCATTTCTTCCACCGTATGTAAATCATCCATATCACAGTTAAGCGCCTGTGACAGCTTACCAAGCAAATCAACGCTGGGAGAGCGTTTCCCATGTTCAATCTGCGACAGTGCCGACGCAGAAACGCCGCAACGATCCGCGAGTGCTGCAAGAGTAAGTCCACGATACTCGCGCCATACCTTCAGCGGCGATTCTCCGGAGGTCAACCGTTTACTAAAATCGTGGGGGAATGTTTCTTCGCCGGCTGCAATGGCATTTGAAATACTCCTGGCTTCGGTGATGTCTTCCAGTTCCTCTAGACGATCTGCTACGGCCTTCCATTCTGCAAAAGGGATTACAACGTATTCCGGCCGCCCGTCATGTTCTATAATTTGAATGTTCATTTGTAAACGTCTCCTCTCGCACCGATCTTGATGACGTAAATTATAAGTTCATCATCTACCATTGCACAGATTACCCGCCAGCTGCCAACTCGTAACCGCCAGTACGGCAGACCTTGCAACGGCTTCCAGTCGCCCTGGTATAGCAAAGGATTAACGGCAATGGCTTCCAGCTCAGCATCAATTCGCTCTGCTATGGGCTTCGGCATCTTCGCCTTAATCTTCAGAGCCTGTTTGCTATATCTGATTGAGTACATGTGCCATATTAACTCACGGTTAAATTTATATCAAATTATTTTTAACGCATAAAGACATTTCTCAGAGAGTGGGCTCAGGCGGTGCCCGGAGTGAGGTGGTACGGGGTTAGTGAGACGACCTGTGGTTCGACTGAATCTGCACACTAATAGTGACAGGATTTGCCTACTCATTAAAATGATGTTGACGGTTAACAATGCAGAGCATACAATGTTTAATTAAATTCCATCGTTACACCGGCACCACATTTTATGCTTCGTTACCGGGCGGTTATACACCTTGATTGCCGGTGACCCGCAGGAGGCCTATGCAACAGATTCCACTAACCATTCGTGATGAAATTGAGTCCGTTAACTTCCCGTCGGCTCCCCATGTGTTATTGCGTTTTTTGAAGGTAGTGGAAAAT
>JANXZX010000213.1 GCA_025355325.1 Geobacteraceae bacterium | reverse complement strand
TGCCTTTCTGACGGTGACGGAACACGTTATACGTGGTGCCCGCTATGGTTGTCTGTCCTGCGTTCTGCATTTCACGATTCATTCGACTTCCTTTCGGTTGGTGTTCATTGTGTATTACTGAGGTTCGCTCACCTTACGAGCTAATTCGAGCTGTACGTCTGTCATCCAACACTGAAGTCGGATCATTCGTTCGTCTTGAAACAGCCATAGACAGAACAGCCATGCGGGCCAAAAGGTCATTTCGAAGGTGGTCATTCAATCCTCTTCTTCCCTATATAGTACTGCAAACAGGGTTCAATATTTCAGAATATATGCGAAGCATCAAACTTACATCGTTAAACATACAAAACCTTTGGGCAATACTTTTTAATGATTCTCATGGGGGATATGTCGTAACTGTACAGACAGGTCACCACCGGGCTGGAGACCTTGAACCCCCGTTCCCTGGCGGCACGTCGAGAGAGGCTGAGCACACGCTTGAGAGTCGCACCGGCTCCAACAAAGTCGTCAACGAAGACAAGGCAGAGCGGCTTTTCAGTCCGAGCCAGATGCCACTCACACTCAAGACCGTGAGACACCTCCCCCTCCTTTCGCACATATATCTGACCGAACTCGAAGTCCTCGTACTGGCACAATTCACCGCTCAGGTGGGCGGCATGACTGATGCCGGACATGCCGGTGTAGACGAGGACAGGAAAAGTGTGCGACCGCTTGCTCCGCAAGAGGTTGATAAGTTTCGGGGCGACCGCTTCGGCCCAGCTATGCATCTTCTCAGGTTCGAGCGCCCTGGAGTAATGGCTCGATACTTTGACTTCGCCCTTAGCCGCAAAAGACATCTCTTCCTCCGTTTATCAATCTAGCCGATGGCACAGCGGGTCAGTAGGGTCTGTTTGGTGCCCTTGTACTCGGTGTGGTTCTTGACGGTGCCCTTGACGCTGTAGGACTCGCCGACGGTGAGGCCGGGGTTCCCACTTGCCTTCCAGACGAGGCAATTACCCTGCTGGTCGGAGAAGATAATCATGGTGGTGATGTCATACTGGGTGTCATAGGAGAAGAGGCTCTTGACGGTGAGGTTGAAGACTTCGCGCTTGCCAACCTCGCCGACATACTGGCTGAGGGACTCAGGGGCAGCAGCCTGCTCGGTGACAGAATCGAACCACATCTTGGCCGCGTAGGCGACGAGCCCCTGGTGCCTGAGCGTACCGGACAGAACGGCCACACGGCAGTTGTGCTCGAACTCAGCGGGAGTCTCACGCTCGATCCAGTAGTCCACAACCTTCTCGTAGGCGTTGAGCATGTCGTTCTCGGTCAGCCACTCGGTGGCCTGCTCGTTCTTCTCACGGTGCTCCAAACGTGCGTTATGGTTGTTACTACTGACGGGGCTGGCAAGCCAGAGCGACTCCTCGGAGGTGCTAGAGCCACCACTCAGGTCGGCCTGCTTACGGGTCACGAAGCCCTGAGTCGCTGCGGCCCAAACGCAGAGATTGATGAAGCGGGCGATGGGCTCGTGAGTGCGGCCAGAGCCGAAGTACTCGTCAGAATCGAGGATCGAGTGAACACGGTACGAGGCGCTGAGGATCTGCTCGACGTTGATGCCGAAGTACAGATCAACACAGGTGTCGCCGACCTGGATGACGGAGCCGTCGGCAGTGCAGCAGACCCACGAACCCTTGCGCGAACGCTTGAGGTTGCAGTGCTGGCAGGCAATGGGAGCATCGCGGTACTGGTCGAGATTATGCTCAGTCTTGCCACCGATGCGGGTGACCATGTTGAGCCCTCCGATCCGCTCGATGCGGGCGATCACACGGGTCCCAGCGATCTGGACCAGTTCGGTCGGGATGCTGATCTCGGCGTCGTACACGACGTACACGTACTCGCCACCCGCTTCGGTCGTAACCTTGACCTTGCGAGGCACCCAGTCGATCACGGAGATGGGGGTGAGCCCGAGCTTGGCAATCGGCTTGTTTGCCTTCGCCACCAACTGGTTCATCCGCTCCAGGCTACTGAATGTGAACATGGGTCGCCCCCTCCACCCCTAGTATACTGGGGCTGGAGGAGTTTTGTACAGAGTTTTATTTTCCTTTAAGCCAGCCATGGCTACTCTTATGACTGGGGTACCGATCCTGACTGAACAGCCGGAGCGCGACCAGTCGGTCAAACTGAAGCTGGCCACTAAGGGATGCAATATGGTTATCGGCTACAACCCTGACCGCATCCCATACGGAGACCGGGGAGTTCTCGGACGTGTGGAACACGATGTGCTCCAAGT
>JANXZX010000198.1 GCA_025355325.1 Geobacteraceae bacterium | reverse complement strand
TTCAAATACGACCGTTATTGTCTTTTATACCGCACTTATTTATTTTTGCAAGCAGGAATCGGGTAGGAGGCGAAATTTCTTTCGCCGTCCTCCAGCACCACCGACTTCAACACACTTCATGAACCGCCGTGTACGGAACCGTACGCACGGTGGTGTGGGAGGACGGCGAAAGAAATTTCGCCTCCTACCCGATTCCTGCTTGCAAAAATAAATAAGTGCGGTATAAAAGACAATAACGGTCGTATTTGAAATATATTTACGGGAGGCACAATGGCAGCTTCAATTAAAGGAACCAAAACCGAGCAGAATCTGCTCAAATCGTTTGCCGGTGAGAGTCAGGCGCGTAATCGTTACACCTATTTTGCCGGTGTTGCCAAAAAAGAGGGTTTTATCCAGATTGCCGATATTTTTGAAGAGACCGCCAATCAGGAGAAAGAGCACGCCAAGCGTTTCTTCAAATTTCTTGAAGGTGGTGATCTGGAAATTACGGCTTGTTTTCCGGCAGGAAAAATCGGCACTACCGCCGAGAACCTTTTAGCTTCCGCAAATGGCGAGCACGAAGAACATACGCTTATCTACCCTGAATTTGCTGCAATCGCCAAGGCAGAGGGGTTCCCGGCAATAGCCGCTGCATGGACAGCAATAGGTGTCGCCGAGAAGCAGCATGAAAAACGGTATCGCGATCTGTTGGCGAATATTGATGCCGGCCGCGTGTTTACCAGAGATGGTGATGTTGTCTGGCGCTGCCGTAACTGCGGCTATCTTCACACCGGCAAAGAAGCGCCGGAAGTCTGTGTGGCCTGTCTGCATCCGAAGGCTCATTTTGAATTGCTTGGTGAAAATTGGTAATTACTTGACCCCTGATTGGGGGGTACTACATCAGAGATAAAGGAGAAATACAGTATGGCAAAATTACTTGAGGTCTACAAATGTGAGCTGTGCGGCAATATTGTTGAGGTTATTCATGCTGGGGGAGGCGATCTCGCCTGCTGTGGCCAGGATATGAAATTGTTGTCAGAAAACACTGTCGATGCCGCCAAAGAGAAACATGTTCCGGTTATTGAAGTTAGTGATGGTTGTGTAAAAGTAACCATTGGTTCTGTTGCTCATCCGATGGAAGAGAAACATTATATCGAGTGGATTGAGTTGGTTGCAGACGGCAAGGCGTATCGCCAGTTCCTGAATCCGGGCGATGCTCCGACCGCGACATTTGCCGTTACCGGCACAAACCTGTCGGCCCGCGAATTGTGCAATCTGCATGGGGTGTGGTCAGCAAAAGCCTGATAGAAATTTATCAACAAAGCAAACAATAAAGACCTTCCGCATTTCGGGGGGTCTTTTTTGTTTACTCGTGACAAGAAATAGATATTGAAGTATGCGGTGACGTTACGCAAAATTTAAGATGTACCTGAGTAAACAAGATTCCTATCCACGCCCCTTTACACATTTCTCCCGCTCATGTATCATCCCACTGTGAAACGTATTTTATCCCTCTACATAATTCGTGAAATTTCCTCACTTTTCCTGCTTGGCATTGTCATTTTCACCCTGGTTCTGCTGATGGGGCGCCTGATCACGCTGACTGATCTTGTCGTTTCCCATGGTGTTCCACTCGCTGATGTCGGCAGGATGATTATCTATCTTGTCCCGTCATTTCTGGTTTTTACCATTCCAATGGCGTTCCTGCTGGCGGTGCTTCTGGCGTTCGGACGACTTTCAGCCGATAACGAGGTCATTGTGATCAAGGCCTGCGGTGTAAGCCTTTTTCAGATGATGCCGCCGGTACTGCTTTGTGCGGTGATTGCTGCGCTGTTGGCGCTCGGGGCCAGTATGGTGGGCGTGCCGTGGGGCAACAGTGCTTTCAAGGAACTCAGTTTTCAGGTGTTGAAACGGAACGTTACGGCAACTATCCGGGAAAAGGTGTTCTGGGATGATATTCCGGGTGTTGTCATGTACACAGATCACTACGATGAACAAAGCCATGCATTGAAGGGCGTTGTTATTCACGATGGCCGCAATGCAGAGCAGCCCATGACTATCTTTGCCCAGGATGGGGGCATTTCAAGCGCTGCCGGCAGTCAGGCGCTGCTCATGTCCCTGAGGAACGGCTCCATACACGTTGCGGGCGCTGGAGGACTGTATCGATTGGTGCATTTTGGCGAATACAGTATGACGATTGGCGAGAAGGGGGTGGGTACCGGGATAAATCGCTACGAACCGGATATGTGGGTCTCCGAACTTCAGCGGCAGATTGAGGATCCGGGAACGTCATCCAAAGACCGGTTGAAAAAACTGGCGGAACTTCACAGCCGCTTTACGTTTCCGTGTGCTTCGCTGGTTTTTGCGATCCTTGCGGTACCGTTGGGGATACAGAATCGCCGTTCGGGAAAATCGGGCGGCTTTACCGTAAGTATAGCAATCATACTTGCCTATTATGTTCTGATGTCTGTAGTGCGGACGCTGGCTGAGAAGGGCACCCTTCCGCCGGTTGTTGCCCTCTGGATTCCCAACATGATATTCCTGGCCCTCGGCTGGTACTTTTTACGTTTGGCATCTTTGGAGCGGAGTATTCCCCTTTTTCCTATGAAAAATATTCTCGCTTATTTCCGGAAGGCCACCTGAAATGGCTATTCTCGACCGTTATATTGCCCAGACCTGGCTGCGCATGCTTCTGCTCTGCCTGGGTGGATTTGTCGGACTCTATCTCGTTATTGACCTGATTGAGAAAATACCGCGGTTTTTGCGCGCCGGGGGAAATGCCGGTGATATGCTGGAGTATTTCATCTGCAAGTTTCCCGAGATGATCAGCCGGACTGCCACGTTCTCGATTCTGATGGCCACGATGCTTACACTGGCAATGTTGTCACGAGACAGCGAAATCATTGCGCTGCGCAGTTGTGGTGTCAGCCTGCTGAGGCTGTCATTACCTATGCTGGCCTTGGGGGTTGTCGCCAGTATTTTGTTGTTTGTTAACGCAGAGTTGGTTTTACCGCATAGTTATGCACGCACTGAATTTATTGATCGGGTCAAGATCAAGAAAAAAGGTGAATATGTCACCTTCAAGCGCAACAATATCTGGTTTCGTTCCGGATCAAAGATTCTGCAGGCTCGACTGTTTGAACCAAAATCTCGCATGTTAAGCGGGGTTGTCGTCTGGGAAGTCGATAATTCCATGAATCCGGTTGGCAGGATTGATGCCGATACCGCTGTTTACCGTGAAGGGGGCTGGGTGCTGAATAACGTCGATTCGAGAGACTTCCGGACACCCTCCGGTTATGCTCAGCAGTCTGTTCAGGCGATGCCGCTTGATCTTAACCTCAAAATTGAGGACTTGCAGGTGCTGGACATTGATGCTGATAACATGAGTATCCGCACGCTGAAAGAGTACGCGGAAAATCTGAAGCGGGGCGGGTATGTGGCGTACCGGTATCTGACGCTGATGCACACGAAAATTGCCATGCCGTTTGCGGCATTGATAATGGTGCTGCTCGGCATTCCCTTTGCCCTGAAAAACAGCCGCTCCGGCGGCATTGCCATGGGTATCGGCGCCAGCGTCGGGATCGGTTTTGCCTACTTTGTGGTGAACGCGGTTCTGCTTTCGTATGGCCGGAGCGGCGTTTTAACCCCGGTTATCGCGGCCTGGGGTGCTAATGTACTTTTTATGCTGGGCGGAATCTGGCTGTCGATGACGGTCAAAGGTTAACAGTATATTTTCTCCACCATTCAAATCAGGAGTGTCACCATGCAATCTTCATTGATTAAAATATTCATTGGCCTGCTCTGTACCGGTCTTCTGGTGTGCGAGGCATCGGCCGCCGTACGTCCGGGCGAAGCTGCGTCAAAACCGGTGGTGGCAGCGGCACCGGTACCGGTAACCATTCTCAGCATCATCCCGGCACAGGCAGAACCGGGGGCAAAAGTGACGCTTGCCGGGTCAGGGTTCGGCGATACCGCCAGCGTTTTTTTGGGAAGTGTGGAAATCCCTGCTCTGGTCAGCAACGGGAAGCAGGCTGAAATTACTCTGCCCCCGCAACTGGAGGCGGGCCTGTACGCCCTCTATCTGAAACGCTCCGACGGCACACTCGGCAGATCGTATAATTTTACGGTACTCCCGGTGCGTCCGGTTTTGAACTCCCTGCAGCCGGCCACGATCAGTTTTTGCGCAACCGGTAAAGAGCGTGAAGTTTATGCCCGTGGCAGCAATTTCGGCGATGGTTCGATGCTTTTCTTTGATGGAGCAGCGCTCACCAGTTCTTCACTTACTCCGGAAGCCATTTCATTTATTGTTCCGAATGTTTCAGGAGGCCTCCACCACGTGCAGGTTAAAAACTCGCCGGAAAACAGCTCAATGGCGTTGAATCTTGCTATTGAAACCAGGCCGGATATCAGCCAGGTAACGGTTGGGGTTGAGCACGTCAATTATTATGAACTGCTTATTACCGGAAGGAACTTCAATCAGAATTCATCGGTATATGTTGATGGTCAGCAGATTGGCGGCCGTGGCGGGCAGGATTTGGCCGAACGGGAAAAACTGATCTATATCGACTGTACAAAATTAATCTATCAGCGGCATCCCTACTCTTCGGTTAACAAGGATTTTCGTCTTCAGGTCGTTAATCCTGGTGGAGAGGGGAGCCCGGTTATTACCGTGTCTGCTCCGTAACGTAATTTTGTGAAAAAGGAAATAAATTATTCCACTGCGTATCATAACTCCCCCTGGCCCTCTCTTAACTTAAGAGGGGGAACCCGGTAAACTTAGCCTTCTCTTTTTCCCCACAAGCTCAACAAAGCCGGTAAAAATACCAGAAAAGCTGCCACGCTGGCGGCCATTCCGAGCGACATCACCGCGCCGATACTGAAAACTCCCTGGTGATGCGCGACCATCAATGCTCCGAAGCTGAACAGAATCGTCAGGGCGTTCAGGAATACGCCGATTCCGGCGCTGCGGGTTGCCACCTGGGCCGGGGTCTCCGTTCCCTGTCGATAACGGTTGATGATATAAATAGCGGAGTCGATTCCCACACCCAAAATCAGCGGCAGGACGATAATGTTGGCTGAATTGAAACTGACACCCATCAGGCGCATTCCTCCGATCATCAGGAGCAGTCCGGCTCCGAGCGGAATTGAGCCGAGCAGGGCATAGCGGATACTTTTGAAATTAATCAGCAGAATCAGTGAGATGCCGATAAAGGCATACACAAAAGCTTTAAGGTATGCGTCCCGCAGTACGGTGAGCGATTCAAAAACCATAATCGGTTCACCAGTCGCATTGGGGACGACTCTTTTGACCTGGCTGACGAATTCCTGCAATGGCTCGCGTTCGAAAATCTCTTTTTTGGCCGATACCTGCAACAGCAGCTTGCCGCTCTTGCCGACAAACCGCTGCAGCAGCTGTGGCGGCACATCAGCATCAGTAACCGGCGTCGCTTCCAGACTCTCCTTCAGCATCCGCAGCTTGTCGGGCAGTTCAGCAAACATGCTCCCCTGAAACTCCCGCAGCATTCCCAGCGCGTTCTTGTCTTTTTCCTTTTCCAGTGTCTTGAAAAAATTGTCCAGTGTCGTCAGGAACGCTGCTATCGGTTTTGCTTCAGCCGTCTTGCGGCTCTCCAGCGAAATTTTCAGCTTCTCAACCCGGTCGCGAAACTGTTCGAAAACAGCCGGGAGGGCCATAACCTGCAGGTTCTCATCATAAGGAACCGGCTTGACCGCCGCCATCGTCTGACGGAGCGCGGCCAGATCTGCCAGCTTTTCCTTCTGCTGATCCGGCACGAAGGTTAGTTTGCTGATCACATGATCCACGGATGGCAGCTTTTCCAGGCGTTCGGTCAGGCTGAGTGCTTCGGCCGTATCCTTGGCGGTGACCACGGCGAAATATCCGCTGTTTTCCTTGCTGCGCATCAGCTTGTAGGCGTATTCCACCGACTGCAGCCCCTTGGCTTGCAGGTTCATCAGGTTGTAATCAAAACGCATAGTCAGGGTAGGGTAGAGGCAGATTAATGACAGCAGCAGAGTTGCAGCAATAACGGTACGCGGATTACCAAACAGGGTACGGGAAAATATGCCCTGTTTTTCGAGTGTGGAAGGGGGGCGGGGAGAGGGAGTCGTTTTTCTGAATCGTTCCAGCAGGATCAGCATCGACGGCAGGACGGTGAAGGTAGCGATGACGCAGATCACGACCCCACCGGCGGCGATGGCGCCCAGTTCGGCAATTCCTTTGAAGTCGGTGAAGGTAAAGGTGGCGAATGCAAGAGCCACTGTGGCGGCTGCCATGATGATCGAGCGGATGTTGGTGGAAAGGCCTGTTTCGATGGCTGCCATCCCCTCTGCGCCCTCTTTCAGCTCTTCCTGATAGCGCAGTACCACCTGGATGCCGTATTCGATCCCCAGGCCTATCAGCATGATGGCAAATACCATGGACAGGATGTTGAGGTGGCCGACTGCGAGTGTGGCAAAACCGAATGAGAGGCAGATTCCCACGATCAGTGAAACCATTGCGGCGATCACGTTCAGCAGGCCGCGGAAGGCGAACAGCAGTAAAATTACGGTTAACGACAGCGAAAGGACGGTGGCAATTTCCAGGTCACGCTGACTGGTGGCCATCTCTTCATATTCCAGGACCGGCACACCGGTCAGTCCGCCGGTAACTCCCTTGAACTCGGGCTTTTTGAGAATTTCGTTCAGGGCGGCGCGGGCGGCTTTGATCGACTTCTCTGACGCGACGAAGCTTCCTTCCTCCTTCACCGGCAGCATGGTAATCACCTGCTGCTTGCCGGCGCTCTCTAGCATGGAAGGTTTGTCGCCACTGCTCCCTTTCAGGAAAGAATCCATCGATAAGCCGCTGGTCTTGCCGTCAAAGGCTTTAAACCCTTTGTCGAGAGTGGTCAGCATGAAGGTCAGTTGTGCCAGCGTTGCCGGATCATTCGATTTCAGGTAGCCATCAATCTGCCCGGTCAAGCTGGTGAAAAGAGTCTGCACCGATGGCGCCGCCGCCAGGTCGGTCAACACCGGTGCTGCCATGGTCAGAGTGCGGCGTAGATTTCTGATATCCTCCAGCGGCATGAACAGCAGGCCGTTGCTGCGGAAGAAGGGGAGGCCGCCTGGGTAGAAAACGTCGCGGAAGACGCTCTTTTCCCGGCAGAGGGCTGAGTAGAGCGCATCGGCGGCCTTGGTGGCTTTTGCCGCATCATCCGACTCGATCACCGCCACGATTTCTTCCTGGTCGCCGAATTCGGCGCGATAGGCGCGGTAATCGACCTGGAAAGGTGCGTTTCTCGGCATCAAATCGTCACGACCGGTCAGAAACGTCATATTTTTGATCGTATAGATTACTGAGATGGCCGAAAAAAGCAGGGCCAGTGTCAGAATAAGGCGTGGATATTTCGCTATGAAAGCGAAGAGGCGGCTATTTTTTTTGGACACGGTGACTCCTCTGAAGATATTCAAGTATCGTGAATATCATCGCAGGAGGTGAAAAGTCAATGTGATGGCGCTGGAAGAGGCGGCGGTTTTCATAGTTCGTGCCGAAATGTATTGCCCATCAGTCGTAAAATATGATACTCTATACTGTTAGTGAACCGCAGAGCTCACCATAGCCTGTGGTTTTTTATTTCTCAAATCAAGGGAGCACCAGACCAGCATGATTGCAGCATCAAACATTACCCTTTCTTACGGCAAACGAGTCCTCTTCAAAGATGTCAACATCAAGTTCACCCCCGGCAACTGTTACGGGCTGATCGGCGCAAACGGAGCGGGGAAATCGACCTTTCTCAAAATACTTGCCGGAGAGCTGGATGCCGATAAAGGTGATGTCATCGTCGGTCCCCGTGAGCGAATTGCCGTCCTGCGTCAGGATCAATTTGCTTTCGATGAGGAAACTGTTTTCAATACGGTCATCATGGGACACAAGCGGTTATACGATGTCATGACGGAGCGGGAGGCAATATATTCCAAGGCCGAGTTCAGTGAAGCGGACGGAGTGCGTTCCGCCGAACTTGAGAGCGATTTTGCCGAAATGAACGGGTATGAAGTCGAGTCGGAAGCCGCCGTGCTTCTAAGCGGCCTCGGTATCCCTGAGGAGCTGCGCACAAAACAGATGAAGGAACTTGAGGCTGGCGACAAGGTACGTGTACTTTTGGCTCAAGCTCTGTTCGGCAGCCCCGATGTTCTGCTGCTTGACGAGCCTACCAACAACCTTGATCTGAAATCCATAAACTGGCTGGAAGAATTCCTGTTCCGCTTTCCCAATACCGTTATTGTGGTCTCCCATGACCGTCACTTTTTGAATCAGGTATGTACCCATACTGCTGATATCGATTTCGGGCGGATTCAGATTTACGTCGGCAATTATGATTTCTGGTATCATGCCAGTCAATTAAACTTAAAGCAAAAGCAGAACGAAAACCGCAAAGTGTCTGAAAGAGCGGAAGAACTTAAAGCTTTTATCCAGCGTTTCAGTTCTAACGCCTCGAAAGCAAAGCAGGCGACGTCACGCCGAAAACTGCTCGATAAGCTCACCCTGGAGGATATGCCGACTTCATCACGTAAGTATCCGCATGTGGTGTTCAAGCCGGAGCGGCCGTGCGGCGATATCATCCTGGAAATCCAGGGGCTGACGAAAGAAATCGATGGCGTCAAGGTGTTGGATGACCTGGATCTGATCGTGCGTAAGAATGATAAAATCGCCTTTGTCGGCGGCAACGTTCTAGCTCGAACGACACTGTTCCAGATCCTGGCTGGTGAATTGCAGCCGGACAGCGGCAGCTTCCGCTGGGGGATTACCATCACGAGCGCCTATTTCCCCAAGGAAAACAGTCAATATTTCGAACAGGAAATGACCTTGATCGAATGGCTGGGCCAGTATTCACCGCCAACGGAAGGTGAAACGTTTGCGCGCGGCTTCCTCGGCAGAATGCTGTTCTCGGGCGAAGAGGCCATGAAAAAGACCACCGTCCTCTCAGGCGGCGAGAAGGTTCGCTGCATGTTGTCGCGAATGATGCTGACTGCGGCCAACGTGATTATCCTTGATGAGCCGACCAACCATCTGGACCTTGAATCGATTACCGCGCTTAATGACGGACTGATCGCTTTCAGTGAAGTGATTCTGTTCGCATCGCACGACCATGAATTTGTCTCGACCGTAGCCAACAGGATTATCGAAATTACTCCTGGAGGCGTTATTGACCGGACTATGGGCTTTGAAGAGTATCTTGAGAGCGAGGATGTGTCGCGAGAGCGTGATGAGCTGTACCATGGTCATGCCGATCTGAGTCTGTAATTTAACTGATACAAATTTCTGAAAAAAACCACAGGGGTGCTATCCTGTGGTTTTTTACGAAGTGGAGAGGTCATGAATTCCCCGTCTACGCTCACAATTTCCTGGTTGAAGCCTGATATCGAGGAAGAGTGTTGGGAGTTTTTCAGTCACCCGGCCAAACAGGAGTGGTACCGCATCCATGAGGTCTCGTGGGAGCTGATAACCTCCCGTTTTGACTGCGGAGCTCTGGTTCCCTATCCCCGCTCCGACTCAATCGGCGACATTCCGGTTGCCCTTTCATATCACCGGTATGAAGAGTATCAAACCTATCTTGCCAGGGCGAAACGAGGTTACCGAAAGAATTATTCACGCATGGAAGACGCCTTGCAGAGTGCCGGTACCCTTTCCCTCAAAGCGCCGATTCTGCTTACAAGCGGTGGAGAGGGGCTGCTCTTTTCCGGTTACCGGCGTCTCTGTCTCGGGTGGAATTACGGTATGACGCCGTATGTCTGGCTGGTATCACTTGGTTAATCTGTTTATAAAAAATAGTATCGATATAATTAACATCAGAAAATCAGGGAGCTTAAAGTAATGGTTCAATTGTCGAATATATCCAAGCAACATGGTTCACAAATTCTGTTTCGTGAGGCGTCCTGTCAGATCCTGCCCGGAACGCATACCGGTCTGGTCGGTCCGAACGGCGCCGGGAAAACAACGATATTTCGAATCATAGCCGGTCAGGAAGAACCTGATTCAGGCGAGGTTATTCTCCCCAAAAAAACAACGATCGGATATTTTTCCCAGGAAGTTGGCGATATGTCCGGACGCTCCGCGCTTGAGGAAGTTATGGCGACATGCGGTTCTACCGTACGGCTGGCAGCGGAGATGAAAGAGATGGAAGCGGCCATGTGCGAACCGCAGTCCGATGATGAGATGGCTGCCCTTCTGGAACGCTACGGTACCGCTGTGGAAGAATTTGAACACATGGAAGGGTACGACCTTGACTCGCGCGCTCAGGCAGTCCTGACCGGTCTCGGGATCGGCCCTGACCGCTACGATCATCCGGTTGAATCATTCAGCGGCGGTTGGAAGATGCGTATCGCCCTGGCCAGCATCCTGACGCTCAAGCCGGACGTGCTGTTGCTTGACGAACCGACCAACCATCTGGATGTCGAATCCATCATCTGGCTGGAGGAATGGCTTGCCAATGAATTCAAAGGGTCGCTCCTGATGACCAGCCATGACCGTGATTTTATGAATCGCGTTGTGACGCGGGTTATCGAAGTTGCCAATCAGACCGTAACGACCTATGGCGGTAATTATGACTTTTATGAGCGTGAGCGGGACATTCGCCGGGAGCAGTTGATCGCTTCGTACAAGCGTCAGCAGGATATGCTGGCCAAGGAAGAAGAGTTTATCGCCCGCTTTGCCGCCCGCGCTTCCCATGCCGCACAGGTTCAGTCACGGGTCAAGAAAATCGAGAAGATTGAACGGATCGAGATCCCGGCAGAAGAGCGTACTGTTCGCTTCGACTTTGCCGATCCTCCCCGCAGTGGTGACGACGTTGCGGCCTTTGAAAATCTCGGCAAGGTGTGGATTACGCCCGACGGGCAGGAGAAACCGGTATTCCACGGTGTTACCGGCATGGTGAAACGCTTGAACAAGATCGCCGTCGTTGGAGTGAACGGCGCCGGCAAATCTACCTTCCTCAAAATAATGGCCAGCCAGACCGAGGCAACGGCCGGCAGTATGACAATCGGCGCCAACGTTGAGATCGGCTATTTCAGTCAGCATGCCATGGAGCTTCTTGATCCCAAAAAGACCATTTTTGAAACCATGCAGGATTGCATGCCGCTCGCCACAATCGGCACGATCCGCAACCTGCTTGGCGCGTTCCTTTTTTCAGGTGACGCCGTTGATAAACGCATAGAAAATATTTCGGGCGGCGAGAAGAGTAGGGTCGTGCTGGCAACCATACTGGCCCGTCCGGTCAATTTGCTGATCCTTGACGAACCGACAAATCATCTCGATATCCGTTCCCGTGAAATGCTGCTGGAAACGCTGAAAAACTTCGGCGGGACCATTGTTCTGGTCAGCCACGACCGGCATTTCCTCCGGCTATTGGTTGATCGCGTCTTCGAGGTTGATCATGGCGAGATGCGGGTGTATGAAGGTAATTATGATTATTACCTGTCGAAGCTGCACGGCACGGCTTAGAATGTTTATTAAGTACCTGATTAAAAATCAAGTAACTTGACAGACCTGCCTATGCGGATTGCATTCATAGCCCCCTATTCGGCCGGCCCCATGCGGGGCAATATTACAACGGTCAGACGCTTATCCCGTTCCCTCACTTCTGAGGGTGCAGTAACAATTGTCCTTTCGGCCGACAGCCTTTCTTACAATGAAATGGAGCAGCAATTGTCGGCGTTTAAACCGGACCTGATCCACGGTTTTCATGCACACTACTGCGGAACGCTTACCCGGAAACTCTCTCAACGGTTCCGGGTCCCCTACCTGATTACCATCACCGGAAGCGATATTCATGATCGGCGCTTGCGGAGTCATCCCGATACGGTCACAGCAATTGAGAACGCCGGGGTCGTTATTTGTTTCAGTGACAGTGACGCTGAAATCCTGACAGGTTTTTACACAAATATCTGCGGATCAGTCGCGGTTGTTCCTCAAGGTGTCGAAACGTTTCCGGATGCGAAAACGTATGATTTCGACTTCGGGCCCGATGCCTTTGTACTGTTGCTCCCGGCAGCGTTGCGTCCGGTCAAGCGCATTGAATTTCCCCTGCAGTGCCTGCCGCAACTGGTGCAGCGTGATCCAACCGTACGACTGGTTATTGCGGGAGGTGTCATTGATCAGGATTACGCCTCAAAAATTCGCAGCAGGCTTTGCGATACCCCGTTTGCCACCTGGCTTGGAGAAGTGCCCCATGACAGGATGGGAAGCCTGTATACCCGTGCCGATCTGGTTCTCAACTGTTCCAGCTCTGAATCCATGCCCAATACTCTTATGGAGGCCATGTCTCTTGGACGACCGGTGCTGGCATCAAATATTTCCGGCAATCGTTCACTGATACGGGATGAAGAAAATGGCTGGATATATGATGATGAGGAGGATTTTGTGAGGCTGGTAATGCGCCTCAGGAACAATGTTACTTTGAGAGAGACAGTGGGGGAACGGGGACGGGAAGATGTAAGGTCAAAGTTTTCACCCCTTCTGGAGGCAGAGCGCCACCTTTCGCTCTACCGCAGGCTGTTGGCGTAAAAATCCATAACCCCCGTCAAGGTAGTGGGTATATATAAACATCAAAGTGGTGACTTCCAACAAATTTGTCGCAGACCCGTCGTAATTATGACGCTTGTAGTTTCGTAAAGTTCTGTTATTATTTGCAGATTATATTTTCAGGACAATTTTTACCAATGCGGTAAAGGTTCATATGGATACCCCCTCTGAAAAATTTTTTCTGGGTCGTCAACCGATTCTTGATCGTCAACAGGAAATTTTCGGCTATGAATTGCTGTTTCGCTCTGCCGATATGGACCGTGCCGTCTTTGAAAGCTATTCCCATGCCATCTCAAACGTCATTACTCACGCACTTGCCTCTTTTGGCATACAGGAGGTTCTGGGTGGTAAGTTCGGTTTTATAAATGTACATCTCAAGTTATTGTTGTCTGAAACGCTGGAACTGTTGCCGATTGGCCAGACGGTGCTTGAACTGCTTGAGTTTATTCAGCTTGATGATCAGGTGCTTGAACGATGCCGGGAACTCAAGGAAATGGGCTTTGTACTCGCTCTGGATGATCATGAGTTTGATTCCGCGAACTCTGAAATATATTATGTGGTTGATATTATAAAGATTGATATTCTTCTGACCGGTATGGAAGCGTTACCGGACATAGTCAGGCAATTGAGGAAGTTTCCTGTCAAACTTTTGGCTGAGAAAGTTGAAACGGTTGAACAGTTTCAGGTTTGTTACGATTTGGGCTTCGATCTGTTTCAGGGATATTTCTTTGCCAGACCGGTTGTGCTCAATCGCAAAAAAGTAGATGTATCCGAGATAGCGCTTCTCAAATTGTTGCAGCAACTGACAATGGATGCCAATGTCAAGGCGATAGAAACGACCTTCAAGGAGAACCCCGGCCTTTCCTTTAATCTGCTGAAGCTGGTGAATTCAGTAGCTCTCGGGATGCGTGAAAAAATTAAAACGCTCCGTCACGCGATTCTCCTTTTGGGTACCAATCATCTGAGGCGATGGACGCAACTCTCGTTGTTTGCCAGGCATGACTCGCGTGGAGTTAACCATCCGCTCCTTGAGATGGCCGCCGTCCGTGGCCGGCTTATGGAAACCTTGTTGAAACAACTGGCGGGAGATTCTACCAGTGATGAACAGGCAGAAGCTGCTTTCATGGTTGGAATTTTGTCATTGCTGGACATTCTGTTTGAAACACCAATGGCTGAGATTATAGCAAACCTGAATCTGAATGAAGAAGTCAGTTCGGCTCTGTTGAGGCGGGAAGGGCAGCTTGGATCGTTGTTAATGTTGACGGAAAAACTTGAGGTGACTGATTTCGCTGCGGTAACCGTACTGCTGGGTGTGTGCGGGGTTTCTCTCGATCAACTGCTGGCGGCACAGCTGGAAGCGTTTAACTGGAGGAGCTCAATTATTCATCAGGAGGGTTAGATCGTCTGATGAAGCCGCTTGTCCTGATTCACTGCTTTCGTCTGTGCAGCCTCCTAGGCGTGTGACAGCAATGAACATCCTTCCTGCATGAACTTCGTCTCATTCCGCTGGTCTACAACCCAATACAGATGATCTCCTCCGAGCATTATGGCAACCGGTGTGTTTAAAGACAGTGCATACATCTGGGCTACCGAGTAGAATGGGAATTTCGCGTACATGGCCGACTCCTTTTATAAGTTCTGAATAATTCTGCTGTCATTGTAAACCTGATCATTTAAAAGCATAATCAGTGCCAACTCTGTAACATATCGATATTATAAGTAGTATTATTTTAGTGTCATATTACTGACCTTGAGTATTGGTCTGGTCGAAGAAGCTCTTCAAAATATTGACTGGAGTCTACTGCATGTGGGAAACAGAATTATTGGCTCGATATCTGAACGGTGAGCCCCTTGCAATAGTTGTTGAACACAGCCGCCATGTTGCCGACCTGGCGCTGGAGATTGCCAATTCCATGTCGTTGCCGCCGGAAGAGTGTCTGTTTATCAAAGAGGCGGCTCTGCTGCACGATATTGGTGTCTGTCAGGTTCATGCCGCAGGGCTTGGTCTGCATGGAAAGCATCCGTATATTATGCATGGAGTTCTCGGGCGGGCAATATTGGAGAGTGAAGGATATCCACTGCATGCGCTGGTTTGCGAGCGTCACACCGGGGTCGGCCTGACGTGCGAAGATATAGTCAGGCAGGATTTGCCGCTTCCGCACCGCGAAATGTGCCCGTTGTCACTTCCTGAACAGATAATCTGTTTTGCTGATCTCTTTTATTCAAAGAAGCCGGGGAGGCTGGCTGAGCGCAAGAGTGTCGCGCAGGTGAGAAAAAAACTGCGCCCCTTCGGTGATGAAAAGGTGGCTGTTTTTGACGCCTGGCTGGAAAAGTTCGGCTGGAGTGACCGTGACTAAAAGCGGTTGCATTTTATTATACCTTGTTTTACATTGACCTTCCTTTAGTAAGTTAGAAATTATTTTCTGCGTGTTTCTGGCAGAAAATAATTTCGTTAACGCACTTATCCAGTTTATCTGGGCTAGGCTTCTTATCATCTTACTACCCACCAGGCGGTTCCCCTTGAAGAAGAATATGTTAACTATTCAGGATCTTCGCTCGCGTATCGATAGTATTGACGATGCTATTCTTGACCTGCTCAATGAGCGGTCACAAGTTGTTCTCGAAGTTGGTCGGCTGAAGTCAGGTGACAACCTTGATTTCCATGTTCCGGGGCGAGAGCGTCAAATATATGAACGCCTGTTGAGCAATAATCCGGGGCCGTTCCCGAACGATGCACTGAAAAGTATTTATCGTGAAATAATATCGGCCTGTCTGGCGCTGGAATCTCCCATGAAGGTCGCATTTCTCGGGCCCAAGGCGACCTTCAGCCACCTGGCGACGATGCAGCAGTTCGGGCTGTCTGCCGAGCTGATCCCCATGAAGTCGATTCCTTCCGTTTTTGAAGAAGTGGAAAAGGGCAAGGCGCTGTACGGGGTGGTCCCGGTCGAGAATTCGACGGAAGGGGTTATCTCTCACACACTTGATATGTTCGTCGAAAGCAAATTGCAAATCACCGCCGAGATTCTTCTGGAGGTGCATCACGACCTGCTGTCCCGAACCGGCCGCATGGAGGATATCAAAAAAGTTTACTCCCACGCACAGCCGATTGCCCAGTGCCGCCAGTGGCTTGACAGTAATCTGCCCGGCGTTCCGCTGGTTGATGTCGCTTCCACAGCGGTGGCAGCCCAGATTGCCAGTGAGGATTATACTGCGGCTGCCATTGCCAGTGAACTGGCCGCATCTCTCTATGATCTTAAAGTCGTCAGGAGCAGAATCGAGGATCAGGTCAATAATTTTACCCGCTTTCTGGTTATCTCCCGCAAAGGGTGTGACCGGTCGGGCAGTGACAAAACATCAGTGCTGTTCTCGGTTAAAGACGAGCCGGGAATTCTCTGCCGCATGCTGGAGCCATTTGCCAAGCGGGGAATCAATCTTTCCAAGATAGAGTCACGGCCCTATAAGAGTAAGGCCTGGGAATACATCTTTTTCCTCGACCTGTTTGGCCATGTATCTGACTCGGAAGTTTCGGAAGCTCTTGAAGAACTTAAGGGATGCTGTCAATTCCTCAAGGTTCTCGGATCCTATCCGCGTTCAATGTAAGAGGGGATAGGATGACTGTTTTGATAAATCGTTTGGCTATTATCGGCGTGGGGTTGATCGGCGGATCTCTGGTGCGCGCATTGCGTGAGGCCGGGGCTGTAAAGAGCGTTGTCGGCATTGGCAGATCTCTGCCAAATCTTGAGGATGCGCTCTCGCTCGGGATCTGTGACGATATTACCCAGGATCCGGCCGAAGGGGTACGGGGTGCCGATGTGGTGTTTATTTCGGTGCCGGTCTGTGCCATCCCCGGCGTCGTGGCTGAGATCGTCCAGTTTTTGACCCCCGGCTGCATTGTTACCGACGGCGGCAGCGTCAAAACGGCGATTGTCAGCGAGTGCGAACCGCTCATGCCGTCCGGTTGTTTCTTCGTAGGCGGTCACCCTATTGCCGGCACCGAGCACACGGGCGCTGCCGCCTCATTTGCCACCCTCTACCGGGGCAGAAGATGCATTCTGACGCCAACGGAACGAACCAACGCTGCGGCACTGGAACTGGTTTCCAGCATGTGGAAACTTACCGGCGCTGATGTCTGTTTTATGGAACCGGGACATCATGACCGGATTTTTGCCGAGATTTCGCATCTGCCTCATATGGCGGCCTATGCCCTGGTGCACGCTGTGGGGACGGCGGACGTGGAGGGTGAAAACGTCCTCTCCTATACAGCCGGCGGTTTTCGGGACTTCACCCGCATCGCCTCTTCTGATCCTGCCATGTGGCGCGACATCGCCCTGATGAATAAGAATGCGCTTCTGAAAAGCATCGATGGATTTTCGACCAGCATGGCGGAGCTGCGACGACGTATTGAAGCGGGAGATGGTGCGGCATTGAGCGAATTTTTTACCATTTCAAAGCAATTTCGTGATGGAATTATCTAGTTTCCGTCCGTAAAGGGTTCTTTTCCGCCCTGGCGGTGTCAATCTTCTGGATTACTTGTGCGACGTACCATTGTACGCCTCCGCGCAATCCCTTGATTTCCTTGCCAGGACAAAAAATCCCTCCTTTGCGAATCGGAAACAAACAGTTTCTCATCCGGAGTTTCCGGATGGAAATTATCTAATTTATCTTCATCTGGAGAACCTGTGAACTCAATTACATTACAGCCGGCAGTATCAGTAAAGGGCGAGATAATCGTTCCCGGTGACAAATCCATATCTCATCGTTCAATAATGCTCGGGGCGATTGCCAACGGCATTACAACTGTGCGCGGCTTTCTCCGGGGCGAAGACAACATGTCAACCATGAAGGCCTTTCGGGCTATGGGTGTTGACATTGCCGATGATGGCGAAACTATCCGCATCACCGGCTGCGGGCTGCGCGGGCTGAAAGAGCCGGGCGATGTCCTGGACTGTGGCAACTCCGGCACAACAATCAGGTTGATAACCGGACTTCTTTCCGGCCAGTCATTTTTTTCGGTGGTAACCGGTGATCAATATCTGAGAAAACGCCCCATGAAGCGCGTGGTTGAGCCTCTTTCCCTCATGGGGGCCCGCATCTCCGGTCGCAGTGGCGGCACGTTGGCGCCGTTGGCCATCAACGGTGGTGCGCTGAAAGGGATTGCCTATCAATCTCCTGTATCCAGTGCCCAGATAAAATCGTCGCTCATGCTGGCAGGCCTTTATGCGGATGGTGAAACTACCGTCAGTGAGCCAAGCCTGTCGCGTGACCATTCGGAGCGGATGTTCCGGCTCTTTGGCGCTTCCTTGACCATAAACGATAACGGGGTATCGGTTCGGGGCGGTGTTGAGCTTACCGCTCAGGAAGTTACCGTACCGGGAGATATATCGTCGGCCGCTTTTTTTATGGTGGCTGCCTTGATTACGCCCAATTCCGAGCTGCTGATAAAAAATGTCGGTGTCAACCCTTCGCGAACCGGAGTCATCGATATTCTGCAGGCTATGGGTGGCGACATCCAGCTGGTGGATCAACGTGAAGTTTCCGGTGAACCTGTGGCCGATCTTCTGGTGCGCTCCTCCAGACTCAAAGGGATCTCCATTTCCGGCAGCGTTGTCCCGCGCGCTATTGACGAATTTCCGGCGATCTGTGTTGCAGCGGCGCGTGCCGAAGGGGTTACCACCATACGGGATGCAAAAGAGTTGCGGGTAAAAGAGACCGATCGTATTACCGCTATGGCTGTTAATCTGAGAAAACTGGGCATTACGGTAGTTGAGACCGAGGACGGTATGGATATTACCGGTTCTGAACTGCTGGTCGGAGGCAACGTAGACAGCAGCGGAGACCATCGTATTGCCATGTCCATGTCGGTTGCATCGCTCGTTGCGACCAGTGCCATCACCGTGACAGATATCGAGTGTGTGGCGACATCTTTCCCCACCTTTTTCCCGCTGCTGGAAAAAGTTTCCTCGAACTGCTGATGCAAAAACGACCTGACGGCATTATCATAGCAATCGACGGCCCTTCCGGAGCCGGAAAGAGTACAATTGCCCGTTTGCTGGCGGAACGTCTCGGCTATATCCAGATAGATACAGGTGCCATGTATCGGGCGGCGGCTTTCCTGCTATCACAGGCAAACGTGGATCTGGGCGACCTTTCTGCCGTCGAACAGTTTTGTCGGAATATTGACATTCGGCTTGAAATGGTTTCGGGAAAACAGGTGGTACGCGCCAACGGTATGGATGTGACGGATAAGATTCGTACCCCGGAAATGTCGCTTCTGACATCACGAACTTCAACCCTGAAACCGGTGCGGGAAGCACTGTTAACAGCCCAACAGCTGATGGGGAACAAAGGTGGAGTCGTGCTTGAAGGTCGCGATATCGGTACGGTGGTTTTTCCTGATGCAGAAATTAAATTCTATCTGAGTGCTTCCGTTGAAGAACGCGCAAAGAGACGCTGCGAAGAACTGTCACTCAAGGGTGATCCGGTCACGCTTGCAGATACGATTACCGATGTAGTCGAGCGCGACCGACAGGATTCTGAAAGAGATCTAGCTCCACTCAGACAGGCTGAAGATGCTGTTATGATAGATTCATCCCTGCTTTCCATTGACGAGGTGCTGGCTGAAATGGAATCACTGGTCCATAACAAAATTGAACTACTGGAATCTTCATTATGAAAGTAATCCTGGCAAAACAGGCCGGTTTTTGTTTCGGGGTAAAACGTGCCACTCAGATGGCATTTGAGGCGGCCGGCAAGGATGAAAAAACCTATACACTTGGACCGATTATTCACTCACCCCAGGTTGTCGGCAAGCTTGAAAACCTGGGGATCCATGCCCTTGAATCTCTTGAAGGTCTAGACAGCGGCACAATAATTATTAGATCGCACGGCGTTGAAGCCAAAGATATCCTTGAGGCAAAACAGAAAAAACTTACTATTGTCGATGCCACCTGCCCCTTTGTCAAAAAAGCACAGGAACATGTGAAGGAGCTGTCAGAGGCCGGTTATTGCGTTATCGTTGTCGGCGATGCCGATCACCCCGAAGTTCAGGGAATTGTCTCCTATGGTGGCGAGAAGGTCTTTGTTGTTGCGTCCGGTGATGAAGTGAAAAAACTTCCGAAATTTAAAAAAATCGGAGTCGTTGCCCAGACAACCCAATCATTTGAAAACCTGAAAAATGTTGTGTGTGAATGTTTGCTGCATGGTGGTGAAATTCGCGTTTTCAATACAATATGTGACGCTACCGCAGTCCGTCAGGAAGAGGCCAAAGAGCTGGCCGGCCGGGTTGACTGCATGTTGGTGGTAGGCGGGTTCAACAGCGCCAATACGCAACGGTTGGTTCAAATATGTACCGAGCTTCAGCCGCGCACGTATCAAATTGAAACAGCATCGGAGATAAATCCGGCATGGTTAGAAGGCGCAGAACAGGTCGGAGTCACCGCAGGCGCATCGACTCCGAAGTGGGTCATCGATGAAGTTATGAACAAAATTGAGGAATTGAATAAAAGCGATTGAAATATTTCGATCATATTGCTACATTACAAAGCTCAATAAAAACATAGGAACGATAAACGTCCAGGAGGTATGGTGTAATGGTTAATTTCAAAAGGCTTGACGCTGCCGGAGAAGAAAATGAGGAAAACGACGGCGATCAGCAAAGCAGTGAATTTGCAGCGCTTTTCACTGAAAGTTTAAAAGATCGTCCCGAACGGGATAAAATTATAGAGGGAACTGTAGTGCGTGTCGATCAGGAAACGGTCCTTGTTGACATCGGGTTGAAGTCGGAAGGTCATGTGCCGGTCTCCGAATTTCAGAACGCTGACGGTCAGGTAACAGTTCAGATCGGTGACAAGATCCGTGTCCTCATGACTCGTCAGGATGGCAAAAAAGGGTATGTCCTTTCAAAAAAGAAAGCGGATTACCTTTCGGCCTGGGATAAAATCGGCGATGCATGTCAGGAAGGCGGCATCATTGAAGGCACTATTACCGGTAAGGTAAATGGCGGCTTTACGGTAGACATCGGTGGAATACAGGCTTTTCTTCCTTCTTCGCAAGTTGATATCCGTCCTTCATCCGACTCAGACAGCTACATCGGCCTGAATGCACGTTTCAAGGTTATCAAAGTCAACCAGCGTCGTGACAACATCGTCCTGTCCCGCCGGTCGGTTCTTGAGGATGAGCGTTCCGCCGTGCGTGACGTTACTCTTGAAAAGCTTGAGGAAGGCCAGATTGTTACCGGCACAATTAAAAATGTTACCGATTACGGCGCATTTGTTGATTTGGGCGGCGTTGACGGTCTGCTGCATGTTTCAGATCTTTCCTGGGGCAGGGTAGGCAAGCCTACGGATGTTCTTAAACCGGGTCAGCAGGTTACGGCCAAGGTTCTTAAATTTGATCGCACCAAAGGTAAAATCTCGCTGGGGATCAAACAGACCCTTACTGACCCATGGCTTGATGTTCCTGCCAAGTTCCCGATTGGTGGACGTGTACATGGCAAGGTTGTCAGTTTGATGGAGTACGGCGCATTTGTCGAGCTGGAGTCAGGCATTGAAGGTCTGATTCACGTTTCTGAAATGTCATGGACGAAGCGGGTTCGTCGTGCTGCCGACATGCTGAGCATCGGTGATGAAGTTGAAACGGTTATCCTTGGCATTGACATGGGCAATCGCAAAATTTCTCTCGGTCTCAAACAGGTCTCCGAAAATCCCTGGTCTACCATTTCAGAGAAGTATCCTGCAGGTACCAAAATTGAAGGCCAGATTAAGAACATGACTGACTTCGGCATGTTTATCGGCATTGAGGACGGCATTGACGGATTGGTTCACGTATCCGACATGTCATGGACAAAGCGCATCAAGCACCCTGGTGATGTGTACGAAAAAGGGAGCCTGGTGCAGGCTGTCGTGCTGAAAGTTGATGTCGAGAACGAGCGTCTTTCACTTGGCATCAAACAGCTTGAGCCGGATCCATGGAGCCTTGCTCCGGGTAAATACCGTGCCGGAGTTCAGGTTACCGGTAAAGTTACCTCTTTAACTGATTTCGGTGTGTTTGTTGAGCTGGAAGAGGGTATTGAAGGCTTGATTCACGTATCCGAGTTGTCCCGTGAGAAAATTGCATCGGCAAAGGAATTTGCTGCAGTCGGCGATACACTTGAAACAGTTGTGTTAAGTTGTGATCCGAAAGAGCGCCGCATTTCCCTTTCCATTAAATCAATGCATGTTGCAGTGGAAAAGGCTGAATTTGAGCAGTACATGGGGTCACAGGGAGAGTCTACATCAACTTTCGGTGATTTGCTGAAACAGGGTCTTAACAATAGAACCAATTAAATTTATTTCAATGATATAGAGGGACGTATGACAAAAAGCGAACTTATCGAAAAAGTACTACAGTCTCACGGAATCCTTAATGCCAAGGTTTCTGAAATTGTTGTCAATACGGTTTTTGATTCAATTGAAGAGGCACTTAAAGCCGGGGACAAAGTAGAGATCCGGGGATTTGGAAGTTTTACCATCCGGGAGCGTCTCGGTCGTGAAGCAAGAAATCCGAAAAGTGGTGAAGTAGTGCGCATCCCTTCTAAGAAGACACCATTCTTTAAGACAGGTAAAGAGCTTAAAGAACGGGTAAACTGCTGATAAACCTCCAGTCGCCAGTCTGATTTTTGGTGGCGTTTGCCCGAATGGTGGAACTGGTAGACACAAGGGACTTAAAATCCCTCGGCTGAAAGGCTGTGCCGGTTCGATTCCGGCTTCGGGCACCAAAAAACAATCCAATAAGATGTAATGAAGTATCTAAGCCCCTTTAAAATAGGGGCTTTTTTTTATTTGTTGTCTTGTGATGTCCATCTTGGTATAGCTATATATATAGTATTTGATGGTATATTTTGAGGTATATCGCTAGGCTATGGAAGTGGATACCACCAAAAAGGAGAAGTGCAATGCCAAAGCGGATTAAGCCAATGTCAGACATGCTGGTGAAAAGCGCAAAACCAAAAGAAAACGATTATAAAATATCGGATGGTTATGGCTTGCATCTACTAGTTACTCCCACTGGCGGTAAACTATGGCGGCTTCAATATCGTTTTGAAGGAAAACAAAAACTCCTTTCCTTTGGTTCTTACCCCGCAATTACTCTTGCTGATGCCAGACAACGCCGCGAGGAGGCAAAAAAACTTCTTGCTAATGGTGTTGACCCAAGTGCAACAAAAAAAGCTCAGAAGGCGGCACAGGGAGAGCAAGACACAAATACCTTTGAGGTTATAGCTCGTGAGTGGCATAGTAAGTTTGCTCATACTTGGGTTGCAAGTCACGCACAACATAAACTCGAACGGCTTGAGAAGAATGTTTTTCCTTGGCTTGGTAAAAGAGCTATTAAGGAAATTACAACTCCTGATGTGTTGGCGGTATTGCGCCTTCTTGAATCGCGGAACGTTTTAGATACAGCTCATCGAGTCAGATTTGAATGTAGTTCTATATTTCGATATGCAATTGCAACTGGCAGAGCTGAACGTGATCCTGTTGCAGATCTTAAAGGGGCTTTACCGCCAGTAAAGGGTGGGCACCATGCCGCTCCCACAGATCCGAAGGCTGTTACTCCACTCCTGCGTGCGATTGACGATTTTCAGGGTTCATTTGTTGTTAAGTGCGCCCTACAACTTGCACCGATTCTATTTGTTCGTCCTGGAGAGTTGCGGTCGGCTGAATGGTCAGAAATCGATCTTGAGTCAGCTGAATGGAACATTCCGGCTGGAAAAATGAAAATGAAGGTTGCTCATCTTGTTCCGCTATGTAGTCAGGCTGTTGACATCCTATGTTCCTTAAAGCTATTGACTGGAAATAGTCGGTATGTGTTTCCTTGCCAACGCTCCCCGCTTCGGTGCATGAGCGAAAATGCTGTTAATGCCGGATTGAGGCGTATGGGGTTTGAAAAGTCTGAAATCACCGGACACGGTTTTAGGGCGATGGCTCGGACGATTCTCGATGAGGTTTTGCAGGTTCGACCGGACTATATAGAACACCAGCTTGCACACGCCGTCAAAGATCCGAATGGCAGGGCATACAATAGAACAGCACACCTCGCAGAACGTAAGAAGATGATGCAGTTATGGGCCGATTATCTTGACGGATTGAAGCAAGGGGCAAAAGTTCTGCCATTCAAACGAGCTGAAGCCTAATCTTTCAGGCAAGGGGATTATATGATTTACAAAAATCTTAACTTATCGGAATGTACAATTGATCCTGATATAGACCCTGTTAGAAAGTTATTCTGCGAGTTGATTATAGAACTTGATGAACAATCTTGGATGCCTGCAACATTTTGGAAAGAAAGAATTCTATTTTATTATGCCCAAGGGCTAGTAGACTCTCTCCCCCAGTTAAAGAAAATAGCGTCAAAGCAAGCTAGTGATTCTAAGTATTCTAAACTGCGAAAATTTAAAGAAAAAGCATCTCATGTCGCCGGAGAGAAGTGGGAGGGCGGGAGTTCTATGCTCCATCATGAGATGGCTACCTTTCTTGAGAAAGAATACAAAGACGATGAGGGACGCTACTCATTCCAATATTTACCGGGAGACAAGAAGGCTTCATCCCATAAAGTCCTATTGGAAACAGTAAAAAAAGTAGCAAAGGAACTTGGCAAATTTGAACTAATAAGTGGACATAAGAAAAAAATAATCAATAAATAGGTTCCCTTCTCCGCGCATGGGCTAACCCTTCCGCGCATCAACTACGTTATATTAATGATTTTATGCTGTTATGGTTGCCTCAATACTGATTAAACGGAGGTAGTACATGGCATTCAGAACAGCAGATAAAAATCATCTTCTTCCAGTAACCGGATATGTCCGGCTCCCAACAATTCTAGCAGTCTTTCCTGTAAGCAAAAGTACTTGGTGGAATGGCATAAAAGAAGGACGATTTCCTCAAGGCCATAAGCTAGGGCCACGCACAACAGCATGGCGTGTTGAAGATATTCTCAATTTGATTGAATCAGCGGGCAAAAGTTGAATTAAGTCAGCAATTGCACCAATTGTCTTCTCGTGTAAAGAAGTTAAAAAACAAAATGCCCTAAATAGGTGCCTTTCTTAAGCGGATTATAGACTTGCACGTATTTTGTTACATTATTAATAGAATTATCAACGCAGAAACGTCAAAAATTGACGTAGCGAGCGGGTTTGTTCACGCGTACAGAAATAACAATGAAGAACTATTCTGACAATGATGATAGGGTGGCTTTACATAACACTAAAATTCGTAACCTATTGAATTAATTGACGAACACTAAATTATTCTCTTGACATCTAGAATATTTCATGTTATGATATTAATCATTCGGCGGGGGGGTCTTTGTGCGTTCCGCATTTCAATTTATGTTTTTTTTTACTAGCTACCATTAACCACAGAAGGGTGGCCTATCGGCCAGCCTGACCGCTACGCGGTGTCAGTTGAAAAAGTCAATTTTTGACGTTTCTGGATTCGATGCCCTCTCAGTTGAAAATGTCAAATTTTGACTTTTCTTGAATCCGGTGTTCCAAGTTGAAAATGTCAAATTTTGACGTTTCTTGGATCAGATTTTATGCCGGAAATCATCCATTAAATTATCAAATGAATCGTACGGTGGTTACATATGAGCAGATTAAAAATCCATATAGACGAAGAAATACTTTTAGAAAAAAGAAGCCAGAAGAAAAGTATCAAGGAAATATCGAGTGAAATGGGGATTTCAACTGCCACGCTATCTCGCCGGATAGCTGAACTAGAAAATAGGGAAGGTATATTAACAAAGTATCGCGAGCTTCAAAATTTACAGTTGACTGCTCTTCAATTCCGCATTCTTCAAGCAATTAGACCCGATATGATAGAATCAGCTACACTAACGGAGCTTGTCAGATGCTATAGTATACTTAGAAAGGCTGAGTCGTCAACGCTGGGTATTGGCAAGATAAGAGTATCAGGGCTTGTTCAGTATTTGGTTGAGATGGAACGGAATGAAAGCTGTACCTGTAATTGTTAAGAAAACTTGAAATATATTTATTCCATATTCTATTGTAACGCCTCAGTCGGAATTGGACTTTCAGGCCGCTTGATCTAATGGTAAGTAAGTTTCCCCTGAATGCCTGATTTCAGAATAAGCTTGCTGTCGTTTTTGTTTTCTCAGTTCTCTGGCTTCTTCAAGTTTTCTGTCTC
>JANXZX010000187.1 GCA_025355325.1 Geobacteraceae bacterium | reverse complement strand
CACTCTTACACCACGCTCAAAAAGCGCTCGCCCCAGATCCTCGGTCCAGGTCTCTATGCCGCGCTTAACGTGCCCCAAGCCCGAAGAAAGGATTGCTATCTGAACTTTTTCCACTTCCACTAAAACAATCCTCATAGATATTAGATGTTCTGCACATTTGGATACAAGTCTGCCAGTTTAGAAAAATCTCTTCAGCTTTAGGAAATGCTTCTCCATAACGTGATAGCTCAAGTACGCCAAGGCACATGAAAGAAAAGCAGTAAGAATTCCAAAATAAACAACAAATGGAATCTGGGAGCCCATATAAATCGGCATAATATACTCTTCACCACCAAAGTGTTGTGCAAGAAAACGATATACTGGACCATTAAAGACATATATACCGTAGCTGTACTTGCCAAGCCAGCAGAGCAAACTGCTATCAAAGACTTGTATATACCAGGCACTATTTTCAGCAGTCACAACCATAACAAGCAATGCAGCAAAAAAGACAGCAACGAACGAAAAATTGAGAGAAACATTAAGTGCCTCTGGAAGTAACCGAAGAATACTCAAACCATATATGCCTGCGACGACAATACCACTGAATACAAAAAAAAATGTTGCAAAGCGACGATATTGGAGAAGCCCAGACTTTGCATGTGAGACCGTAGCAAGCAACGCCCCACAGAGTAAAGCATCAGCATGGGTTGCCGAGTAAAAGTTGATTGCACCTACAGTGACCCCATGGCTGAATACAATCCATCGAAGAACAGGGGATGTCATGAGACCAATGAGACACAAAATGATAATCATTCGGTAGGATAAACACCAGACAAGTAAAGGCCACAGAAGATAGAATTGCTCCTCGACGCACAAACTCCAGAAATGACCGAGCGGAACAGTAACAGTACCTAAATAGTTCATTAGATAGCTCAAAAACCAGGGTAGTTCTGTGGAGCCATTTCGGAATGCTGTTGTCCACCATCCCCCCAATTTTGGCAATATAAAGAACGACACCAAAATAATAAAATAATAAAGCGGAAATATTCTAAGTACCCGCCTCATATAAAAATTCTTGAAATAGTTAGCTTTGTGCTTCGTTTTAAGTAGTATGCCTGTAATGAGAAACCCAGATAAAACAAAGAAGAGGTCAACCCCCATCCACCCGTAAGAAGCTAATACGTGCTTAAATATAGCTTCTGAACGCGTCTGAATCGTAAACGCTCCAAAACCATGACTCATCAATACTAAGAGAATTGCTAAACCACGGATTCCATCCAATACTTTAATATGTATTGGAGTACCTTGCGTAGAAGCACATGCTATAGATATTTTCATAACACCATAACAACCTCTCTATTTATCAAAAAAACAGACCCTGAAGAGCAGTGTCACTCTCAGGCAAGCTCGGATATTCCAAATGCTTTTGTTTATGGGAAATATCGCCTCAGCTTCATATTGTTTACGCATTAGAAATACAACTTAGTAAAAATAATATTAATATTATATAATTATTTTTTTAAAAACGTATAAGGTCTCATCCACCATTCTATTGAGTGAAAACAGCTGTTTGGCTCGTTTGCATCCGGCATCTCCCATCTTTTTGCATAGTTCGGAGTCGTTGATGAGCATTGTAATTGCTTCCGCCAAGGCCAAACTGTCCCGCGGCGAGACAAGTATTCCCGTCACGCCATCTTCAATAATTTCAGGAATACCGCCGACATTTGACGCAATGACTGCCTTGCCGCTCACTTGTGCTTCAATGAGAGCAAATGGCAATGCCTCAAAGACTGTCGGCAAGACAACAAAATCCAGATTGGAAAGTATTTTAGGAACATCAGAACGATATCCCAAAAATTTTATCATATCTGTAAGTCCTAGTTGAATAACAGATGATTCAAGGCTGGCAAGCATCTCGCCATCACCTATCAATAAAAAAACTATATTTCCTTTATCAACTTTTATCCTTTTAATCGCCTCGAATAAATAACAATGCCCTTTCATTGGATGTAATCGTGCTGGAACACCCACAACTATTTTATCAAGTGAAATACCTAGTTCGTGCTTCATTGAAAACTGCTCAGTAGCATGATTAAAATAAGAAAAATCAATGCCGTTATATATAACCTTAATTTTATTTTCTGATATTCTTGTCTGCTTTATCCACGCATTTTTTGTAGCTTCAGAAACAGTAATAGCAACATCCATACAACGAACACTGACAAACTCAATCAAATGTGAGATCCAATCTTTATTTTCACTGGGCATAACATGGAGAGTTCCAATAATTCGTTGCACGCCAGACAATCGTGCGGCAATACTTGCAGGCTCTGCTCCTGTATCATTAACATGAAGATTTTCAACTCCGTTCTCCCTAAAAAACATCATAAGTTTAATGATATCCAAGAAAGTCCCCACCAGCAATTTGATGGGGGGAGGAATGATACTGCGCCATACTTTTTGTTTTATAGAGATTACTCTTTCCAGTGCATTGGCATCTGTCGGTAATGGCCTAATAGCTCCAAAGTATTTGAAAACAATATCTCCATTATTAATTATTTTTCGCAATTGTAAGTCAGCAAGAAAGGGGTGTTCATAAGTACAAATCAAGGACACCCGATAGCTTTGATAGTCAAATGAACTCAAAAGCTGTTTTAGATAAACCTCCGAACCGCCGGTTCCATGAGCCAGTGAAAAAAAATGTATTTCCTTCCGTTTATCGTCTTTCAACATACGTCCTTAACGACGAATGACAAGATTTCGCCATCAATCAATTCAGTAGAAAGCTTTACTAAGCCAAATAGTTACACGCTTATGACATTCACAGAGGGAAAAACCCCTTAATTTTTGCACTTATATTCTTTGCCGATGACCTGGATATTCCTATTGTACATGCAATAGATAAAATCAGTGCACGAAGTTTCCTTGTACGAAAAAAGGCTTTCCACAAACACAAACGTGCCCGCGAGTCACCATGCACATAAAGAATATACGCTGAATCCCATTGCATTTTTGCCCAAAGCTTCCGTTGTGTCGGAGAGAGCAAATCGCTGTACCACCACTTTTCAAGCATTAGATAATCGCCGTAACAATGATTTGCTGTGGGATTACTAAAAACAGTACGTACCATTGAAGTTGAAACTATTCGGTAATTTGCAACTATGCCAGGACAGAATACGAATTCATACCTAGCCGATAACCGAAGCC
>JANXZX010000017.1 GCA_025355325.1 Geobacteraceae bacterium | reverse complement strand
ATCGGGTAGGAGGCGAAATTTCTTTCGCCGTCCTCCCACACCACCGTGCGTACGGTTCCGTACACGGCGGTTCACGTTGGTTGTTGAAAACGGTGAAACTGGTTGAGTAGTGATAGAAGCCCCAGTTTCGTAAAGTAGGATGTGTCAAAGGCTTGATTCATATGCGAGGCTCCTGAATTCCACCAGGGGCCTCGTTTGTTGAGGGCGCTTCTCCACGCCCTCTCCTCTGACAATCCGCGTTGCATCAGTTTCTTCATCCTTGTGTATGGTCGCTTTAACTGCCGCCACAGTATGCACCGCAGTTTCCGACGTATCCATCCATCAAGTTCCTCAAAGGGTTTCTTTACCTCGGATAGCTTGAAGTAGTTCGACCATCCACGCAGTATCGGGGTGATTTCTTCGATGACTCGTTTCAGGTTTCTCCCTCTCCCTTTACGGCTGATTTCCCGAATTTTGGATTTGATACGATCCAGCGCCTTTTCCCCTATTTTGAGCTTGGGGATGCGGTGGTGTGTCATACCATAGCCGAGAAAGATTCGCTTCCAGGGACGATCAACCGCACTCTTGTTCTGATTGACCGTGAGTTTTAGTCGTGTCTCAAGGAATGTGGTGATGGAGGCCATTACCCGTTCTGCTGAGCGCCGTGTTCTGACGTATGTGTTGCAGTCATCGGCGTAACGGCAAAAGGTATGATTCCGCCTTTCCAGCTCCTTGTCCAGTTCGTCGAGAAGGATATTCGACAACAGAGGAGATAAAGGCCCTCCCTGTGGTGTCCCTTCCGTTCTCGGGGAGATTATACCTCCCTCAAACAGGCCGGCTTGCAGGTAGCTGCGAATAAGATGCAGTACCCGCTTGTCTTTGATTTTCCTTGCAACCCGCGACATGAGAATGTCGTGGTTGACTCGGTCAAAGAATTTGGCAAGGTCGATATCTACCACCCATCTCAGGCCACTTTCTACTGCTTTACGGGCGGCTTGTACTGCCTGATGGGCGCTCTTGCCGGGACGGAACCCGTAGGAGCTTGCACTGAAGCCGGGCTCAAACAACGGACTCAGCTCCTGATGCACTGCCTGCTGGATAAGGCGATCAAGGACGGTGGGAATTCCAAGCATCCGTGTGCCGCCTCCCGGTTTGGGAATTTCAACTTTCCGCACCGGTTGGGGTTTATACGTCCCATTCAGCAGTTCTTCTTTGATGCGCAGCCAGTCTGTTTGCAGGTATCCCTTGAGTTGACCGGTTGACATGTTATCCACGCCTGCCGCTCCTTTGTTGGATACCACCCGGTTGTAGGCCTTTTGCATGTTGGCGCGACTGACTATTTCTTCCATCAGGCACGTCTCCGCTTCCGCCCAGTAAGTTTCTCTCGTTACCGTGACGCCTGATGCACCGCTGTTATGCTCTCGGGACTTCCGGCCCCTACCCTCCAACACGGCCCCCGGCATCTCGACCGGGACTTCTGCCTTTGCTCGCGCCATCGAAATTCAAGGCTCCTGTTCGTTCCAACGTGTTCAGCCCTTTGCCGGTCGGTTAGTCCAGCTCGTATGGCTTCTGCTGACTTCTACCGAACATGAGGACAATATGTCTCCAGATTGCCATGCACCAGATTTAGCCCAGTGCGGGACGGTAGATCTCCCCGGGTAATGCGCGTGACCTTCACTCCATATACCCGCCGCATATACAGACACACCCTCATGAATGGTTATTGGGCTTTGAAGAACTTAGCCTTCTCACCCGAGTGCGCCTGCCTCGTATGCGATTTCTGTTCGTCGGGCCGGAGTTTTGCCTACGGCTTCCTTCAGATTCCGGGTCACCCCGGACACCCTTGCCGTTCGGCTAACGGTTCCCACCATCAGGGTCCGTAGAGGACTTGCACCTCCAAGTCACAAACCAGCCACCATAGCTGATTCGATGGGGCTTTCGCCCCACGCGCCCTGCCGGGCGCACTAAAAAGAGAGGGCGGCACCGGATTCGGGCCGCCCTTTGTCATTGAGTGATTTCGCGGTAAATTTTATTTGATGCCCTTCAGCAATTCTTTGGCTTTTTTGGCTTCCTCGCTTTTCGGATAACCTTCTACCAGCTTTTTCAAGACGAACTTGGCGCTTTTTGAATCCTTGATCGCGCTAAACGCCATGGCCTGTTTCAGCATGGCGGCAACAACCTTCTCCTTGCCGGGGTAGTTTTTGATGACCTCCTGGTAGGACAAAATCGCCGCTTCATAGTTTTTTTCCGTATAGTACGTCTCCCCGATCCAGTAATGAGCATTTGCAGCCAGATCATGCTTGGGATTCTGTTCCAGAAATTTGGTAAATTGCTCCCGCGCGGCGGAAACTTCACCCGCCTTTAGTGAATCAAGTCCCTTCACATAAAGAGCATCCGGTGCGGCAACGGCACTTTCATTTTTTGTCTTTTCAGCTTTCAGGAGGGAATCCAGCAACGCCTGCTGTTTCAAGAGCTGTCCTTCCAAAGCAAGGATTCTCTTATCTGCATCATCACGGTATCGGGCCAGGTCCTCTGCATTCTTTTTTGCGGCGACAACGTTATCGTCGAGCTTGCCGTTAAGAGCCTGCATATCGCTTTTGGTGCTGTCTATCGTAGCCTGGATATCGGCAGACATTTTCCTGACAGTGGCAACATCCGATTTGAATCCCTTTTCGATGGCACCAACGCTTACTTTTGATTCTTCACGCATATCGGAAAGATCCCGGTCAATTGCAAAAAGACGGGTTTTTATCGAGTCAACATCATTACGAACATTATCCATTGAGCCTTGCGAGGCGCACCCGGCAAGACATACCGCTAGTGACAGCACCATGACATTCATATTTTTCATAAAAAGTGTCTCCTCCCATTCATGTAACTTCGGCGTACATATATCACGGGCAAGTATAGCTTGACAAGCATCTGCAACAACAGTTTCAGATTGGTACACCGAATGACTTCACGACACATGCCCCGGATTTACTATTGACAAAAACATGGTATTCCATTAACTATCTAACGTTTTTGGGTCAGACGAACAAGAATGCCACCGATTGGCTATTCATATTAACAGGAGGAAGTAAAGAAATGGAACAGTATGCAGTTATTTTTGCCCTGGCCTGTGCCGCCGCAGCCGTTGCCTACGGTCTGATCACAGCAAGCTGGATTCTGGGTCTGCCGCAAGGCAACGACCGGATGAAGCAGATCGCCGCAGCGATTCAGGAAGGGGCCGGCGCTTACATGAAACGCCAGTACACCATCATCGCCATGGTTGGTGTGGTCATGTTCATCGCTCTGTTCGCGACTCTCGGTGCCAAGACTGCTGTCGGTTTTGCGGTTGGCGCACTCTTCTCAGGCCTGACCGGTTTTATCGGCATGTTCGTTTCTGTGCGTGCCAATGTACGTACGACCGAAGCCGCTAAATCCGGCATCACCAAGGCCCTCAACGTAGCCTTCAAAGGCGGCGCGATTACCGGTATGCTGGTCGTAGGCCTCGGCCTTCTCGGCGTAGCCGGTTACTACATGATTTTGCAGAAACTGATGCCCGGCGCACCGGTTAAAGATGTGGTCACACAGCTGGTCGGCCTCGGCTTCGGCGGTTCACTGATCTCCATCTTTGCCCGTCTTGGTGGCGGTATCTTCACCAAAGGTGCCGATGTCGGCGCCGACCTGGTCGGCAAGGTTGAAGCCGGTATTCCCGAAGATGACCCCCGTAACCCTGCTGTTATTGCAGATAACGTTGGTGATAATGTTGGCGACTGCGCAGGCATGGCCGCCGACCTTTTTGAAACATATGCCGTAACCCTGATCGCTGCCATGCTGCTCGGCGCTATCACTTTTACCGGCAGTGCAAGCGCCGTCAGCTACCCGCTGATTCTGGGCGGAATTTCAATCATCACCTCGATCATTGGTACTTACTTCGTCAAACTGGGTGCCAGTCAGAAAATCATGCCGGCTCTTTACAAGGGACTGATCGCTTCGGCTGTACTTGCCTGCATCGCATTTTTCTTCGTCACCGCCCAGATGTTCCCTGCCGGACTCACTAACGCAGCCGGCGTGACCTTCAGCTCCATCAACATCTTTATCTCCGCTATCGTCGGCCTGGTTGTTACCGGCGCGATCTTCTGGATCACCGAGTACTACACCGCAACCGAGTACGGTCCGGTACAGCACATTGCCCAGGCCTCCACTACCGGCCATGGAACTAACGTCATCGCCGGCCTCGGCATTTCCATGAAATCAACGGCAGCTCCGGTCATCGTGATTGCTGCCGGTATCATCGTCGCTTTCCAGTGTGCCGGAGTCTACGGCATTGCCATTGCCGCTGTCTCGATGCTCTCACTGACCGGTATCGTTGTCGCCATGGATGCCTATGGTCCAATCACCGATAACGCCGGCGGCATTGCCGAAATGGCCGAACTCGACGAATCCGTCCGCGCCGTTACTGATCCTCTTGATGCAGTAGGCAACACAACCAAGGCTGTCACCAAGGGCTATGCCATCGGTTCTGCCGGTCTGGCCGCCGTCATTCTCTTCACCTCGTATGTTGATGAATTGAACCACGCACTGCAAGCTGCAGGTAAGGAAATCATCAAATTTGATCTTTCCGATCCCTACATCATCGTGGGCCTCTTTATCGGTGGTATGCTCCCTTACTATTTTGCCGCTCAATGCATGGAAGCGGTCGGCAAGGCAGGCGGCGCTGTTGTTGTTGAAGTACGTCGCCAGTTCCGCGAGATCAAAGGCATCATGGAAGGCACCGGTAAACCGGATTATGCCGCCTGCGTTGACATCGTCACCAAGACTGCTCTCAAAGAAATGGTCATCCCCGGCCTTATCCCGATCCTGGCTCCGGTTATTGTCGGCTTCACACTCGGACCCAAAGCATTGGGCGGCGTGATCGTCGGCACCATCGTAACCGGTATCTTCGTAGCCATATCAATGACTACCGGTGGTGGAGCGTGGGATAACGCCAAGAAATACATTGAAGATGGTCACCACGGCGGCAAGGGTGGCGATGCCCACAAGGCTGCCGTTACCGGCGATACCGTCGGCGATCCCTACAAAGATACTGCCGGCCCGGCAATCAATCCGATGATCAAGATCATCAACATTGTGTCGCTGTTGATAGTTCCTCTGCTGGCCAAAATGATGTAGTTTCGTATACACTGTTGTTTATTGACGGCGGTACGGGGTATTACCCTGTACCGCCTTTTTCTTTGCTTTCACCGCTAAAAGAGATATAATCCGTCAGTTTGTATCTATATGAACAACACCCACCAGAAAGTTGAAAGGTTATCGATTATAATGAGTACTGCAATAAGCAAAAAAATGCTGATAAATGTCATGCATCCCGAGGAAACCCGGGTAGCCATAGTTCACGATGGTCGCCTGATGGAATTGAATATTGAAATCAGCGGAAAAGAACAGATCAAGGGCAATATCTACAAAGGCGTCGTCGTTCGCGTTGAACCGGGGCTACAGGCCGCTTTTGTCGATATAGGCCGGGCAAAACCCGGATTTCTCCAGATCGGCGAATTGCATCCCGATTATTGGGAATGGCGGGATGATATTCCTGAAGAACAACGCAAACGACGTCCCCGCATTCAGGAAGTTTTGCGGCGCGGGCAGGAACTGGTGGTACAGATTGAGAAGGACGAGCGCGACAACAAAGGTTCGGCGCTTACCAGTTATCTGTCTCTGCCGGGACGGTACATGGTTATCATGCCGGGAAGTGATTCAACCGGCATCTCCCGCAAGGTTGAGCAGGAGGGCACCAGAAAAAAACTGAAAGAAATTGTCGCGGCGATGAATATTCCTGAAGGGATGGGCTATATAATCCGCACTGAAGCGGTAGGGCGGTCTCCTGAAGAACTTCAGAAAGACTTTACCAGCCTGACTGAGTTGTATGAATCGATAAAACGGAAGGCCTCCGAGATCAAGGGAGCTGGCGAGATTTATCGCGATAGCGGCCTGATTATTCGCACAATACGAGATTATTTTTCGGACGACATCGATGAGGTGCTGGTTGACAGCAAGGACGCGTATCGCGACGCAAAAGAGTTTTTTCGCGACACGATGCCGGCTTGCGAAAAGCGGGTCAAGCTGCACAAGGAAAAGCGTCCGATATTTTCCCGCTTTCAGCTTGAAGAGCAGATCGACCAGATCTATGAGAAACGGGTGGCACTGCCGTCCGGAGGCTCGCTGATAATCGAACCGACCGAAGCACTGGTATCAATTGATGTCAATTCCGGGAAATCCAGCGGAGAAAGAGGCATTGAAGATACCGCCTTCAAAACAAACATGGAGGCGGCTGAAGAGGTTGCCAGACAGCTGCGGTTGCGAGATCTTGGCGGTCTGATCGTCATCGACTTCATAGATATGCGGGAGAACAAGCATAACAATGAAGTGGAAAAGAACCTCAAAAATGCGCTCAAAATGGATAAGGCCAGAGTCAACGTCGGCCGCATTTCACAATTCGGCATCATGGAAATGTCGCGCCAGCGAATTGCCAAGACCCTGAATGATGCCATCCATCTTGAATGCCCGCACTGTGAAGGGCGCGGCAAAGTAAAATCGGTTGAAGCCATGGCTGTGTCGTTCCTGCGTAAGGTTCATGCCGCTGCCGCAAAGGGAACTATTGCCGAAGTACGTGGAGGATTGCCGCTGGAAGTAGCGTACTACCTGCTCAACCGTAAAAAACGCGAGCTGACCCAGATCGAAAACGATTATGAGATTGAGGTGACCGTCAAGGGCAAGACATCGTTCCTGCTCAACCAGTTGGAGCTTGAAACGGTAAAGCGTGAGAAACCGCATCTTGACGATGTTCTGAAGAGCGAAGCGGAAGCGGAAGAGGCCCACAAGCCGGTTGCACCAAGCGCACCTGCCCCGCAAACAGCTGTAGATGAAGAACATAAAGTCGAAGAAGGCGCCCCGACGGAGGGTGCAAAAAAACGTAAGCGGCGTAAAAAGAAGAAGAAAACCGGCGCTGATGTTCTTCAGAATACATCCGCACCGGAGATTGAACACGTCGATGAATCACAAGCTGAGAATGCTCCCGAGGCCGCTGCTGCCGCTGTCCCGGAAGAAGAGGAAGGCACTGTTGACCACTCCGTAAAACCGAAAAAACGGAAACGGCGGCGCAGTCGCAGTAAAGCTCATAAGGGACAGGAGCACTCTCCGGATGAGAGCGCTGTCGCACCGGTCTCTGAAGCAGTTGCGCCGGAGGCCCCTGTTGAAGCCGCAGCGCCGGTTGAAAAAGCCACCGTTGATGCCAAGCCGAAACGCACACGGGCACCGCGCAAGAAAAAGCAGGAAATCAAGGCCGCTGAACCGGTAACTCCTGAACCGGTCGCAATTGCTCCTGTGCCGGTCGAGACTGTCCCAAAACCTGCAGCACCCAAGCCACGACGTCGCGCCCCCTCAAAAAAGGCCAAGGAGCCGGTTGTTGTTGCACCTGCACCTGAACCTGAACCCGTGGCGCCCATCAAACCGGCGGCCCGGGCACGACGCAAGAAAAAGGATGGGGAACTTCCGCAGTAACATATCATTGCCAGTGAATGTGGAGAATATAAATGCAGAAATACATAAAATACCTGTTTGTTTTTTTGTTTGTTGCCAGTATCGCCGCGTGTGGCGGGGGAGGAACTACGGCAGCAACTGTCGACGATAAACTCCCGACAGCATTTGCCTCGTACTCTTCTCTCCCTGATACACCGAGAGGAGGAGCCATCCAGTGGGGGGCGATTTCTACCAATGCAAAATTCACCAACTACTCGGTTTCAACCTTTTCAGGATCTGAGATCGGGATAGCCGGTTTCAGAAACTACAGCACAAATAGCGGTTCCTCCGCGTTATTCAATCAGCCGCTTGGCATAACGACTGACGGAACAAGTCTTTATGTTGCCGACTACAACAACCACGCAATTCGTCAAATCGATTTAGCGACAAAAATAGTTTCCATTTTTGCCGGGAACGGCATTGTGGGACGCACAAATGGGATAGGCATGGCAGCCTCCTTCTATAACCCGACAGACGTAACCACCGATGGGAAAAACCTGTACGTTGCCGATTTTAACAACAACTCCGTACGGGTTATTAATATCGATAATCATGAAGTTACGACCATCGGCAGCGTAGACGGTCTGGCCGGATCTGTTGATTCTACGATACCAGCCGATGTGCGCTTTAATCATCCAACCGGAATTACCACCGACGGAATAAATATTTACGTGGCAGATTACGGAAATTCCACGGTACGCAGAATTGATATCAGTAATAACTATGCTGTTTACACGCTTGCCGGTGTATCAGGATCAATTGGTTCAGCTGACGACAGCCAAGGCATACGGGGCGCAGCGCGCTTCAACGGCCCGGCTCGCATCACAACCGATGGGAAAAACCTCTATCTGACCGATTTCAATAACCGGACCATCCGCCAGATTGAAATCAAGTCCGGCATCGTCACCACGCTCGCCGGCAGGACCGGACCACTGGGAACGGACGTCGGTACAGATAATGGCATTGGGGCGGCAGCACACTTTTATCAACCCAACGGCATTACCACTGATGGTGTAAATTTATACGTAACAGACTTATACCAGAATACCATCCGTAAGGTCGTCATTGCCACAGGGTATGTCGAAACAATTGCCGGTAAAAGCGGTACATCTGGTGAAGGAAGTTATCTTAATGGAACGGGTTTAGATGCCACTTTTTACAACCCCGTCGGCATAACAACCGATGGCACCAGTCTCTACGTGGCCGATTCTCGCAACAACGCCATCCGCAAGTTGCATTGATAAGAGCGGGACTATTTTAAACAGCAGATTATCTTTTTAAGAGCACGGTAAAACCCCTTTTTTCCTTGACGGACCCGGACGTTGAAGATATTTTTATCGGCTTGCTTCTCCGGAACATTTATCACTTGAAAGGTTGAATCACCACCATGGAAGAACTTAGTGAACTCCTGCTCCAAAGACGCCGTAAGGTTGATGCACTGTGGGAAGCGGGAATTAACCCCTATCCGAACGATTTCAGACCTCAGCATACTTCTGCCGACATTGTTGCCGCATACGACGCGGTTGACCCGCTTGACGCTACCAACGACAGCATTACGGTCGCCGGACGCATTCTTGCCCGTCGATCTTTTGGCAAAGCCGCTTTCATTCAACTTCAGGATCGAAAAGGGCGCATCCAGCTCTACGTCAAAAAAGATCAAATCGGCGAAGAAGCCTTTGCAGCCTTTGATACTTTTGATATAGGCGACATCATCGGCGCTGAAGGATATCCCTTCCGCACCAAGACCGGCGAACTTTCACTGCATATCCGCTCTATCAGACTGCTGGTTAAATCGCTCCACCCGCTGCCGGAAAAATTTCATGGGCTGACCGATGTGGAAACCCGCTACCGCCAGCGCTATGTTGATCTGATTGTTAATCCAGAGGTGCGGGAAATCTTCATCAAACGCTCACGCATCGTCAACCTGATCCGCAGCTTCATGACAAACCGGGATTTCCTTGAAGTTGAAACACCTATGATGCATCAGATTCCAGGCGGAGCGACGGCACGTCCGTTTATCACCCATCACAACACCCTCGACATGGAACTTTACCTCCGCGTAGCTCCGGAGCTGTACCTGAAGCGACTTGTTGTCGGCGGCCTGGAGAGGGTCTTCGAAATCAACCGCAACTTCCGGAATGAAGGTATATCGGTACGCCACAATCCGGAATTTACGATGATGGAATTTTATCAGGCCTATGCGACATACGAAGACCTGATGGATCTTACGGAGGAGTTGTTCTGTCACGTTGCCCAGGAAGTCCTTGGTACGCTGGATTTCACCAATCAAGGCCTTGACATCAGTTTTCAGCGCCCCTGGAAACGCTTGACGGTTCGAGATGCGATTCTTGAATATGGGGACGTTGAAGCAAAACAACTGGATGACCGCGACCTGGCCCTGTCATATGCCCGCAGCATCGGACTTTCGCTGCCTGATGGAATCGGCTACGGCAAGCTCCTGATGGAAATATTCGAGGAAGTTGCCGAGCACAAATTAATCCAGCCAACTTTTATAACCGCGTACCCGACCGAGGTTTCACCATTATCACGCAAGAACGACCATAATCCTGAGATCGTTGATCGTTTTGAGCTGATTATCGGCGGACGCGAGATTGCCAATGCCTTCTCGGAACTCAATGACCCGGTCGATCAGAAAGAGCGCTTTCTGGCTCAGGTTGCCGAAAAAGACAAGGGTGACGAAGAGGCACACTACATGGACGAAGATTATGTCCGTGCACTGGAGTATGGCCTCCCTCCTACGGCGGGCGAAGGAATCGGCATTGATCGCCTGGTAATGCTTCTGACCGACTCCCCGTCAATCCGGGATGTCATTCTGTTTCCGCAGCTTCGCAAGGAAGTAAAATAGCCGATGCCATATGAACTGTTTATCGGCTTGCGCTACCTGAAAGCCAAACGGAAATCAACGTTTATTTCAATAATTACGTTTATCTCCACTGCCGGGGTCGCGCTGGGTGTCATGGCACTTATCGTGGTACTGGCAGTTATGACCGGTTTTGAGAACGACCTGAAGGAAAAGATTCTCGGCACCAACGCCCATATCGTTGTCATTCGAACCGGCGCACCGATGGAAAATTATCGATCAGTGATGGAAAAACTGACGAGTATAAAAGGAATTCAGGCGGCTACGCCTTTTATCTACAATCAGGTAATGTTGTCATCCGGAAAAAACGTTTCCGGCGTCGTATTACGTGGAATCGATGTTGCGACTGATCGTCAGGTCACCCGCCTCAGCAAATCTGTAGTCGAGGGAAGCATCGATGCTCTTGATCCTAAAATGGGGCAGGGTTCCGATACGCTCCCCGGTTTGATGGTCGGAAAAGAACTCGCTAAGCACCTCAACCTGTTTCTGGGCGACAAGGTCAATGTCATCTCGCCGATGGGCAATATTACGCCGCTCGGTATGATGCCGCGCATGAAGCCGTTCAAAGTCACCGGGATTTTCAACACCGGAATGTTTGAATATGACTCCACCCTGGCCTACGTCAGCATTGACCAGGCCCAGCGTTTCTTTGATCTGGGCGACACAGTTACCGGCATACAGCTCAAAGTGGAGGATGTCTATCACACCGGCGAACTTGCCCGCAGTATCAACCGGGACATGGGAGGCGATTACTACGCCCGGGACTGGATGCAGATGAACAAAAACATCCTGTTTGCCCTGAAAACAGAAAAAATCGTCATGTTTATCATCCTGACCCTGATCGTGCTGGTAGCAGCTTTCGGCATTGCTTCAACGCTATTCATGGTTGTTATGGAAAAAACTCGCGATATCGCCGTTCTTAAATCCATGGGAGCTACCGGCGCCAGTATTATGAAAATTTTTGTTCTTGAAGGATTGATTATCGGAGTGACCGGTACACTTTTTGGTGTTGCTTCAGGACTGCTAATCGCACTCAATCTGGGTCCGATCATCGACGTCATCCAGAAAATTACCGGACAGAACTTTTTCAGCAAGGATATCTACTATCTGGATCACTTTCCTTCACTGGTAGTGCAATCCGATGTGGTACTGATTTCTGTAACAGCTGTATTTATTTCCTTTTTAGCAACACTCTATCCGGCATGGCAGGCTTCCAGAATGCTGCCGGCTGAGGCGCTGCGCTATGAGTAATCTCCTTGAAGTGCGCGGTCTCTGCAAAACCTATGATACCGGACTGAACAAACTCGAAGTTCTCAGCGGGATAAACCTTGATCTGACGGCCGGGACGACAACCGCTCTGGTTGGCGCCTCCGGAGCAGGGAAAAGCACCTTGATGCACCTGCTGGGAGCCCTTGACCGTCCGACTTCCGGGTCGGTATGTTTTCACGGCGAAGACATTTTTAAAAAAAATGACCGGCAGCTGGCGGCGTTCAGAAACAGGAGCATCGGCTTCGTGTTTCAGTTCCATCACCTGCTTCCTGAATTCACTGCTCTTGAAAACGTTATGATGCCGTCATTAATCGCCAGAGTCCCCCGTCCGACGGCACGGAAAGCAGCTGAGTCATTACTGAATGATGTCGGACTCGGACAGCGCATGAGCCACCGACCGGGAGAATTATCCGGTGGCGAGCAGCAGCGGGTAGCCATTGCCCGTGCACTTGCGCTTGAACCGGAGCTATTGCTGGCGGATGAACCGACCGGCAACCTCGACATGAAAACCAGTGACGGTATTCATGCAATGTTAGCTGAGCTGCAAATCAAAAGAGGCTTAACGCTGGTGATCGTCACTCATAACGAACGCCTTGCTGCTGCGATGGGAACAACTATTCACCTGCTTGATGGCAAGGTGGAAAAATCTACGTGAAATTCGGGGGATGTGTGCCCATTAGGAAAAAAATCATAGCAGCCGTCCTGTCAGCACTGGCTGGCTATTCAACACTCGCCTGCGCTGATGGAGAGAAGCTGGCCGAAGTCAGGATCCAGGGAAATCACCGCATTGAATCCGCGACTATTTTAAACGCTATCAAAACACATGCCGGCGACAATCTAACGGACGATGTGACCGATGCGGATATTCGAGCTATCTACAAATTGGGACACTTTCTGGATGTGAAGGCCTTAAAAGAAGATTCTGAAAAAGGTGTCGTACTGGTTTACTCCGTTCAGGAAAAGGACATTGTCCGCGAGATTACGCTTGTGGGCAACAAAGAGATTGCGACTGATAAGCTGAAGGAAGCGCTGGAATTCAAGCAGAATTCTGTTTTTTCTTCGAAAGATCTTGCCAAAAACATTGCCAAGATCAAAAAAATGTACGGTGACGAAGGCTACTATCTTGCCGAGATAAATGCTGAGACAAAGAAAAGTCCACCAAACAATGTAACGGTCATTCTTACCATCACCGAAGGAGAAAAAATCCTTATCAAAGAGATCCGCCTTGACGGCAACAAGGCATTCAGCGACAGAAAGATCAAGGGCGTCATGGAGACCAAAGAAAAGTGGTTCCTGTCATGGCTGACCGGTGCCGGTACCTATAAGGAAGAGGTACTTAAGAATGACTCTCTGTTGATTACAGACTATTACCTCAACAACGGTTATGTAAATATTAAGGTTGGTGAACCGGTAGTAAAACTGAATGAAGCAAAATCATCGCTGGATGTCTCTATTGCCATAACGGAAGGAGAACAGTACCGGATCGGTGCAATTGGATTTAAAGGAGATCTGCTCGACCCGGCAGCCGATCTTCAGAAAAAGCTGAAGATTGAAGAAGGTGAAGTTTTTAACCGTTCCCTGCTGCGCACCGACATAGGTGTTCTAACCGATGTGTACGGCGACAAGGGCTATGCCTTTGCAACGATCAATCCCCAGACCCGCCTGGACAATGACAAGAAAACCATTGACCTCACCTTTGACATGGAAAAGGGTGAACTGGTGTCGATAGAGCGAATCAATATTGCCGGCAACCCCAAGACTCGTGACAAGGTTATCCGTCGTGAAATGCGCGTTACCGAAACCGGCCTTTACAACTCAACAGGCCTGAAGCGCAGCAAGCAGAACCTGATGAACCTCGGGTTCTTTGAGGAAGCGAATATTGCTACCGCCAAAGGGAGTGCCAGTAATAAACTCAATTTAAATGTCGACGTCAAAGAGAAACCAACCGGCACGTTCAGTATTGGCGGCGGCTACAGTTCTCTGGATGGATTCATCGCCCAGGGTTCCATCCAACAGTCCAATTTCTTCGGATTGGGGCTGAAAGCCAATCTTTCTGCTTCCTTCGGGGGGAAATCGAAGACGTATGCACTTGGACTGACCGACCCCTATTTTATGGATACCAAATGGACGCTCGGTGGCGACATTTACAGTTCACAACGAATATATACCGATTATACACGCCGTCTAACCGGTGCCGACATCAAGGGAGGCTACCCTATCAACGATTATGTCGGTACGTTCGCAATGTACAAGTACGAAATAAAAGAACTGATCGATCCAAGTTACGCTTACCAGACACTTCATGATACTGACAGTTCCAATGTGTATCCGCTCGGCACAACAATCACCAGTTCAATTTACACCAGCATCACCCACAACAACACTGACTATCGCCTTGATCCATCAATCGGTTTAATCAACTCATTATCTGCGGAGTATGCCGGTCTGGGGGGCGATAATAAATATGCCCGTTTTATTACCGACCATACCTACTTCCATCCGATCTACAAGAAACTGATCGCTTCAACGAAATTGACCCTGGGATATATTGCTGAGGTCGGCAAGCCTGTTCCTATCGATGAAAAGTTTTATCTGGGCGGCATTTACTCCCTGCGCGGCTATAGAAACCGCACGGTTTCCCCCACAAATACCCAACTGGTAAAAGATATCAACGCCAATCAGTCAATCCAGCAGATCTACCTGGGCGGCGATAAAGAGATAACCGGAAATGTGGAGATAACATTCCCGCTGTTATCCGAGGTCGGCATTAAAGGAGCCTTGTTTTTCGACTACGGCAATTCATTTAACACCACGTCAACAGCATTTGATACCATGCTGATGAGCTATGGCTGGGGAGTCCGCTGGGCCTCACCAATCGGACCGCTTCGCCTTGAATACGGCATTCCGATCAACCCGCGCAAAGACATCGACAGCACAACCGGACGACTCGAATTTTCAATTGGCAGCATGTTTTAGATCAGTAAAATTATTAAGGGCTGTTGGCCCAGATTTTATAAAAGGAGAAACATTCATGAAACGGGCAATTTTAGCAGGTATCGTAGCGGTATGCATTGCGGCAACATCTGTTTGTGCAGCTGATCTGAAACTCGGCTACATCGACATGCAGCGGGCGCTTAATGGCTCAGATGCAGGTAAAGAGGCCAAAGAGCAATTGGCGACCAAAGTTAAGAAGTATCAGGACGAAATTAATGTAAAACAGGAAGATCTCAAAAAGTTGAAGGACGAGTTGGAAAAGCAGGGCATGCTGCTCTCCGATTCGGCCCGCGCAACCAAAGAGAAGGATTATCAGAACAAATTGAAGGATTTCCAGCGCTTTACCAAGGATGCTCAGGATGAGCTGCAAGGCAAGGATGAGGAATTCACCCGGAAAATATTGGAAGGAATGGAGAAGATCATTAAGGAATATGGCCGCAAGAACGGATACACATTCATCTTGGTGAAAAGCGAGAGTATGCTGTTCGCTGATGAAAAGGTTGATCTGACTGAAGAGATTTTGAAACTTCTCAACGCAAACAGAAAGAAATAAAACCATGACACAGACAAGAACAGTTACAGAACTGGCTGATTATCTTGGCGGCGTTGTTCAGGGAGATGGCTCTATAGTAATTAGCGGGTTGGGCTCCCTCGAAACAGCCGGGCCTGACGCACTCACGTTTCTTGCTAACCCCAAATATGCCGCAAAAGTTGCAGAAACCTCCGCCGGTGCCGTTCTCATGGCTCCCGGCGGCGAGCGGTACGGGCGCACCGCTATCGAAGTTGCCAACCCGTATCTCGGCTTTGCCAAACTGTTGACGCTGTTCTACACAACTCCGCACGAGGCGCTGGGTGTTCATCCGGCGGCAATCGTCAGCGAGACAGCCACAGTAGGCGAAGGAGCAAGTATTTATCCGGGAGCCTGCGTCGGCCGGAATGTCGTCATCGGCAACCGCACCGTCATCTATCCAGGCGTGGTGCTGTACGATAATGTTGTTATCGGAGACGATTGTACCATCCATGCCAATGTCTCTGTCCGCGAACGCTGCCGGATCGGCGACCGCTGCATAATTCAGCCGGGAGCCGTGATCGGTTCTGATGGTTTCGGGTACGCCCCGGACGGTGACGGCTATTACCGCATCCCTCAGATCGGCATCGTCGTGCTGGAAAATGACGTGGAAATCGGCGCAAACACTTGTATTGACCGGGCCGCTATCGAAGTAACCCGGATAAGCAGGGGCACAAAGCTCGACAATCTCGTGCAAATTGCCCACAACTGCCAGATCGGTGAAGACTGCATGATAGTGTCACAAGTGGGCATCTCCGGCAGTGCAAAGATAGGAAAGCATGTGACGCTGGCCGGACAGGTGGGTGTTGCCGGCCATCTCACTATCGGCGACAACGTCATTGTTGGAGCTCAATCAGGCGTTCCGAGTTCGCTGCAGGCCAACGCTGCCTACAGCGGCTCCCCGACCATGCCGCACAAGGAATGGCTGAAGTCCGCCATGGTAGTACCCCGCTTGCCGGAAATGAAGAAAACCGTGTCATCACTGGAAAAAAGAATTGCAGAACTTGAATTGAAATTGAACCAAATAAGCCAGGAGAGTTAATATGCAACTGGATATCAACGAAATCATGAAAATACTTCCGCATCGCTATCCATTTCTGATGGTTGACCGGATTATCGAAGTGGAACATGGGGAAAAGTGCGTCGGTATAAAAAATGTCACCATCAACGAACCGTTCTTTCCTGGACACTTCCCCGGCCATCCGGTCATGCCGGGCGTGCTGATCATTGAGGCAATGGCACAGGTTGCGGGCATCATGGCGTATCTCGCTTCTGACGAAGAAACCCGTGCCAAAGTAACATACTTTATGTCAATCGATAATGCCCGGTTCCGTAAACCGGTACTCCCCGGCGATCAACTGCGCATAGAGATTACAACAACGATGAAACGCAGGGGCATCTGGGGAGTAGCCGGAAAAGCATATGTCGGTGACACTCTGGTAACCGAAGCCGACCTGAAAGCAACATTTGCTGATGCACCCAAATAACAGATAGTCCCTTCTTTTATTGAGAGGGGTACGTACGGGAGAAACACCATGATCCACCCGACCGCAATAATTGATTCAACAGCCCGACTTGCTACAGACGTAGAAGTGGGCCCATACACCATCATCGGCAAGCATGTGACAATCGGTAAAGGCACTACAGTTGGTGCTCACGCAGTTATCGGCGATTGGACCGAAATCGGCGAGAACAACCGGATTTTCCCCCAGTCATCAGTCGGGGCGCCACCGCAGGATCTCAAATACAAGGGTGAAGAGTGCTGGACCAGAATCGGCGACAATAACATGATTCGGGAGTTTGCCACCATTCACCGTGGCACGGTTACCGGCCACGCCGAAACGGTAGTCGGCAGCAACAACATGTTCATGGCCTATTCACATGTGGCTCATGACTGCCGCATCGGCAACGGTGTAGTTATGGCAAATGTGGCAACTCTCGCAGGACATGTTACTGTTGGGGACAACGTGATTCTGGGTGGCCTGGTTGCCGTCCACCAGTTTGTTTCCATTGGTAAAAACGCCATGATCGGTGGCGGCACCATGGTCGGATTGGATGTTCTTCCCTTTATGATTGCAACAGAAGGAAAAAAACGTGAGGCGACACTGCGTGGTCTCAACCTGATCGGTCTCAAACGGCGCGGTTTCAGCGAAGAAACTATCGACAACCTGAAAAAAGCTTATAAAACACTCTTTATGGCCGGTTTAAAACAGCCGGAAGCTATTGAACGAATCAAACGTGACATTACCGGCTGTCCGGAAGTTGATCACCTGCTTACGTGCATTGAAACTTCACAGCGCGGAATCTGTCGCGGATGAGCGCCCTGCGGACGGCCGTCATAGGTGTAGGGTATCTAGGGAATTTTCATGCCCAGAAATATGCCGCAATCGAGAATGTCGATTTGGTCGGGGTTGTGGATAACGACCCGAAACGGGCAGCGGAAATTGCCGCGGCGCTGGGAACTGAAGCGTTCAATGATCACCGCGACCTGATCGGTAAAGTCGATGCGGTCAGCGTTGTTGTCCCTACACAGTTCCACTATGCGGTGGCACGGGATTTTCTTGCCGCCGGGGTGCATGTGCTGATTGAAAAACCGATCACCGTAACCATTGAGGAAGCAGATGAACTGATCGCTCTCGCCGAGAAGAACAAGGTGGTTTTCCAGG
>JANXZX010000126.1 GCA_025355325.1 Geobacteraceae bacterium | reverse complement strand
GCCATAACCTCTTCGCTGGTCTTTGAATCCAGATTGCCGGTCGGTTCGTCCGCCAGAAGAATGTGCGGATTGTTGACAATCGCCCGAGCAATGGCGACCCGTTCCTGTTCGCCGCCGGAGAGCTGATTCGGCAGTCGGCCGAGCTTGTTTCCAAGACCGACCCGCTCCAGAGCCTCGCGCGCGGCGTTTCTTTTCGCCGAATTACTGGTCTTGACGATAGCCAACGGCAACATGGCGTTCTCAATGGCGGTCAGGTAAGGAATCAGATGGAATGACTGGAAAACAAACCCCAGATTCTGTGCCCGAAAGTCGGCCAGTTTTTCGCCGGGAAGCTGGTACAGCTTGACACCGGCCATTTCAACTTCGCCGGAAGTCGGATGGTTCATCCCTCCCAGTACGGAGAGAAGCGTACTTTTACCCGATCCTGACTGTCCCATGATCGTGATAAACTCACCCGCCTCGATGGATATATCAACGCCACGCAGCGCCTCAACCACATCGTCGCCGCTCGTATATGCTTTTTTTACGTTTTTGATTTCGATAAGTCCCATTTTATTCCTCATGTCTGAATCCGTGACGCCGGAATACCGAAGTGCACGGAAAGTCTGGAGCCGCCCGTCGCTGCTGACGGTGCAAAACTGCTACTCCGGTCGTCCGCCGCCGAACCGCCTCAAAGCAGCCGAAAACCCTGCGTAAGACTTTCCGGGCCAGCGAAGGTATGGAGGTGTCACGGATTCAGTTCCTTACAACGCCCGTAACGCTTCAGTCGGATCCATTTTTGATGCATGCAACGCCGGGTAGAGACTTGCCAGAATACCAAGCGTTAGCGCCAGACCAACCGACCCATACGCTATGGTGGCATCCCACACCAGATGGGCGGTCCTGCTTTCCGCCATGAACGGCAGTGCCAACCGGGCGCCCCCCATGCCGACGGCATACCCCAGAAATCCGGCCAGCAGACTGACCAGGGCGGCTTCCAGCAGAATGATCCGCATGATATGGCTCTTCCTGAAACCGATGGCGCGAAACACACCGATTTCGACAGTCCGCTCGTTGACACTCCCCATCATCGTCACAAAAACGATCAGGGAGCCAATGAACACCACCACACCGGCCATGGCGTAGGAAAACCGTTTGAACTGATCAAGCGCCTTGAGGCGACCCTCAACCACCTGTTGGATTGCCGACACTTTGGCATCAGGAATTTTCTCGGCAATCTGGGTGACCATATCTCCGATCGGACAGCCGGAGCAGAGCGCCGCCACCTCGGCCAATGTTATTTTGCCCACTTTACCCAGCAGCTTCTGGGCTTTGGGCAGGTTGGCAAAAACAAGGGCATCATCCTGTGAGCCGGTCTGATCAAGCACACCGGCCACTTTGAATGATTCATTCTTTATCGTGAGATTGTCACCGGGGCTGACATTGAGCACCTTTGCAGCATCGCTGCCGAGCAGCACTTCATGGTCACTTTTGGGAGCGTCACCGAAGATCTTCCACCACTGCTTCATTTTCAGTTCACTGTCGAAGTTAACCCCGACGAGCAGGACGCTGTGGGTACCAATTGTAATCCCGCCCAGCACTTTTGGCGCGATGGCCGAAATATTCTTGTGATTAGTGATGGTTTTTATTTTCGCCAGATCCTCTTCCAGAATCTCCCGCTGATCGAAAGTCACGCCACCCAGGCTGATGCCGCCGTAGTTCATGGACAGACCGTTACTCTGCGGGGTGACCAGGATGTTTGCACCGAACTCATCCATCTTGCGCTCAATATCGTTGGACATGGAGCGGGTAAGGGTTACCAGAGTAACGATGGTGGCAATCCCGACGGTCAGGCCGATGGTCAGGAACGCCATTTTGGCCTTGCGCCGCTTCAGGTTGTTGATGGAGATGGTGTGCAGTTTCATCAGAAATATCTAGCCCCGTCCTTCAGGTCACTTGTCTTGATTGTAATGATGCCACCGGCTTCCTGATGCGGCAGGTAGCCCGGATTGCAGCCGCCGGAGGCGTTGGGCCCGAGGCGATTAACGGCGAACTTCTGGTTGCAGTTGTTGCAATTCATTTTGTCCCCCTGCTGTTCATACCCCTTTTTGGAGCGGTAGCAGGCATCACACGCGTCGAAAGCGGTTTTATAGCTGCCATCCGCAGCCTTGACCGCAAAGAAGGCAATTTCTTTGCCGCCATCCTCAAATTTGTAGAAACGGGCCTTACCGTCAGACAGCTTTGCAACCGGCAGGGTAATGGTTCCGTTGACTGTCTTCACTTTCTCGTATTTTCCGAGCGAAAAGGCAAATACGCTGATGGCGCTGGTCAGCAGGGCCACCATGACAATAACTGCAACTGTAATCTGTTTTGTTCGTTTTGTTTCCATGTTGTTTGATCTCCCCGTTAGCTTTGTTTTCCTGTACCGCAGCCGCCCTTGCCACAACAACCGGATCTTGAGGCGGCACTTTTCCCTATATCTTTGCCGGTAAGCTGTTTGAATTGCTCCGGCGTAAGCACTTGATTGACATTACTGACGAAACCGGCGCTGTTAACTTTTTCAGCAAGGGCTTCCGGCTTGACTTTTTTTGCGTCATATCCGACGACAACCCAGCCCCCTTCAACATCCACTTCGGCAACCGCCACACCATCAAGGTTTTGAAGCACAGCGGTGATTTTATCGGAGCAACTGCCGCACGTCATACCCTTTGTCTTCAGTACCGCAACCGAATCGGCGGTCACTCCCACTCTGACGTAGAAGGCAAGCAGTACCAGAAGAGCAATTGAACCGACGACTATGGATGCATTTATGAGGTTCGATTTCATACGTACCTACTTTGCGGAGTACCAGAATTTGGCCTGACGGGACTTACCGTCTTTGAGCTGGAACTTGCACATAACGCCATATTTGCCGCTTTTTGCGAGTTCATAATCGGCGCCGAAATGTCCGTGCATTCCCATCAGATCTTTGGTTTGAGCCGTTTTGTCAGGATTTTGCACTTTGATTGTTACAGTTCCCTCGGTAAGCGCCTTGCCGCTTTTGGCATCCTTGAATGAAACTGAAATATGGTGGGTTTCCTTCACCCCTTTCGGCATCTCCATACCCATATCTTTCATGGCATCAGCCATGGTCTGGACGTTGAAAGTGGCTTTAACTCCATCAACAACCTCTTCGTGGGCTGCGGCAGATTTGTGCTCCATGGCATGGCCGCTATGGTCCATGGCTTGAACGACAAACGGGAATGAAAGGGCGAGAATGGCTGCAGTAGTTGTGATAAGCTTTTTCATTGGTTTAAATCTCCTTTGATGATGTGAATATTTCTCATCAGCTCAAAGCAGAAGTCGTGCCAATTTATAACATTCTGATTTTATATAAGTATTTTTTCCACAGGGATGGACGACTGTAGATTATTCTACAGCCATAGGTAGGATATTCTTCAGTAATATGGTGGGCTGGACTACTTCTCCGGAGTTACGATTTCATACTTTTCGATGCGGTAGATGAGGGTATGACGGGGGATGCGCAGAAATTTTGCGGCGGCAGTCTGATTCCAGCCGTTGCGTTCAAGCGCTTCAACCACGATCTCGCGCTCCAGCTGTTCAAGCGAATAGCCTTCATCGGGAAGATTGATCACGCTGCCTGAGCGCGCCCCGGCCCCGAAGGCCGCCGGGGCGGTACATATCTTGGCCGGCAAATCCTCAAGTGGTATCGTATCGCTGCTCCGCATGATCAAAAGGCGCTCTACCAAATTTTCCAGTTCCCGAACGTTACCCGGCCACCGGTAGGAGGTAAGGGCCGCCATTGCAGCGGCGTCAAATTTTACGCCATCAGCACCATGCTTTCCGCAGAAATAACGGAGCAGCAGGGCAATATCCTCACTCCGTTCCCGCAAGGGCGGCAGATGGATCGGGATGACGGCCAGACGGTAATAAAGATCCTCGCGAAACAGGGCATCAGCCAGCGCTTTTTCAATGTCCAGATTTGTTGCAGAGACCACCCGGACATCCAGCTTCTGCGGCTTTGTCCCGCCGACCGGCTCGACCACCCTTTCCTGCAATGCGCGAAGCAGCTTCGGCTGTAGTTCCAGCGGCAGTTCACCCACTTCGTCCAGAAACAGCGTCCCGCCGTCCGCCTGTTGAAACTTACCGATCTTGTCTTTGATTGCACCGGTAAAGGCACCTTTGACATGGCCGAAGAGTTCACTTTCCAGGAGATCACGAGGGATTGCTGCACAATTAATTGCTATAAAGGGGGCCGTACGGCGACTGCTATGGTGATGAATTGAGCGGGCTACCAGCTCCTTACCGGTGCCGGATTCTCCGGTGATCAGCACTGAAGCTTCCGTATCGGCAACCTTGCGGACAATCTCGAATACCCGCTCCATTCCCTTTGAGGAGCCGACAATAGTGCGATAATCCGCCTTGTCAGTTAATTCCTCTTTCAGCCGCTTGTTTTCTGCCGTCAGCCCTTTCAGCTGAAGCGCTTTTGCGACGATCAAACGCAACTCGTCACGATTGAACGGTTTCGTGATGTAATCGTATGCACCGGCTTTCATCGCCTCGACAGCAATATCCACAGTGCCGAAAGCGGTGATCATGACCACCAGCGCATCGGGTGAACGTTCCTTCACCCCCTTCAGCACCTGCATGCCATCCATGCCGGGCATTTTCATATCGGTGATTACCAGTTCCGGGGTCTCTTCGGTAAACAGGCGCAGGCCCTCTTCACCATCAGACGCCGTCACCACATGGTATCCCGCTTCCTGAAGGTTGTATTCCAAAACGCGCCGCAATGATGCGTCGTCGTCTATAATCAGAATTTTCGGTATCATTGTTATCCCTCCGACTGCAGCAGCGGCAACCTGATCAACA
>JANXZX010000123.1 GCA_025355325.1 Geobacteraceae bacterium | reverse complement strand
GTTGGGCTCGCATGGCGGTTGAGGATACAGGCATGGGGCGGGTTGAGGACAAATCTGAGAAGAATATACTCTGTGCCAGCCGTACGCCGGGGGTAGAGGACCTCCAGCCTCGCGCCTACACCGGCGATAAAGGCCTGACTTTGGTCGAGTACGCTCCTTTCGGCGTCGTGGCCGCCATCACTCCTTCCAATAATCCGGCCGCCACAGTTATTTCCAACGCCATAGCAATACTGGCTGCGGGTAATTCCGTGGTCTTCGCTCCGCATCCGGCCGCTGGCAAGGTCTGTCACGAAGTGATGAACGTCCTGGCTTCGGCGGCGGTTTCGGCCGGTGCCCCTCACGGTTTGATCACTTCGGTGTCTCCGGCAACTCATGAAACTACCAGAGAGCTGCTCTCACACCCCGAGGTCTCGCTCAACATGGTTACCGGAGGCCCGGCCATTGTAAAGGTGGCAATGACCACGGGTAAAACCTGTAAAACCATCGCTGCCGGACCGGCCAACCCGCCGGTGGTCGTGGATGAAACGGCAATTTTCCCGCACTGTGTTGAGGAGATACTCTTCGGCGCAAGCTTTGACAACAACGTGCTCTGTATTGCAGAAAAAGAGATCATCGTGGTCGAGGCGGTCAAAGTCCGGTTTGAGGAGTGTATGCGCAACGACCCACGGGCTTTCGAGCTTTCACCCGAACAGATGGATGCCTTGACCGCGCTTGTCATCAGGGGCGGGGGCGAGGGGACGGCGGAAATGGTTATGAACCGAGACTATGTAGGTCGTGACGCAGCGGTCATCGCCAGAGGTATCGGTCTCGAAGTGCCTGCCGCTACGCGTCTGTTGTGGGGAGAGGTGTCCAATAATCATCCGCTTGTCTGGACCGAACAGCTTATGCCGCTCCTCCCGATCACGTATGTGAAGGACGTTGATGCCGCCATCGAATTGGCGTATCGCGCCGAGTCGGGAAATCACCATTCCGCCGCCATGTACTCGACCAATATCGAACACCTGACCCGAATGGGACGGCGCATGCAGTGTTCCATTTTTGTCGGTAACGCTTCGACCCTCTATGGTCTTGGCATGGGCGAGGGGTATGCGTCAATGTCCATCGGCACCCCGACCGGAGATGGCATAACCAAGCCTTCACATTTTGTCAGGCCGCTGCATTGCAGTCTCGTTGATTCTTTCAGAATTGCATGAGGTAAGGCGGATAATGCCATGAGCTATCACAGGATATTGACAGTCGTAAACGAACATACCGCCTCGACCGTGGCCGCCCGTTATGCCATTGCGCTGGCGGCAGCGTGCCGCGCTGAACTTGTGCTGTATGCCGCCCACGACAAAGGGTGCAACGAGGTTCTTCTTCGCCGTACTGAGGAGCATCTGGAGCATATGGCTGCCGTCGCCGAAAAGTGCGACATCTTCGTGACCCGGATAGTCGAAATCGGAAATATCCGTTCGTTGCTACCGAAAAGGTCTCAAGCGGAAAATGTCGATCTCGTAGTGTATCCTCTGGCCTCACTTGAAAGGTACGGAGACAATCTAAAGCGGCACACGGTAGACTATCTCCTGCGTACTGTCACATCCGATCTGGCAATCATGCGGATCATCGCCATGGTGAAACCGCACCCCAACCATATTCTGGTGCCGCTCGGGAAACGGGGGGCGCTGCGGGACACCGCCTGGCTTTTGTTACAGCGCTGGCGGAGTGCTTTCACTCGCAGGTCACACTGTTCCATCTCTCCGCAGAGCGCGGGATAAAAGGGATGCCTGAAGGAATCACCAGGTTTCGGGAACAGTTGCAGCAGCGGCACATTACGGTGCTGGAACGACGCGGCACGGGCCGTGTGGGTGTGGCCATCGGCGTGGAAGCGATTACCCGTCATAATGATCTGATCGTGCTGGGTGCGAGCCGGCGCGGCACACTGTCGGGATTGTTTCGGGGCAATCCCGCCGTTGATGTCATGCAGCAACCGCCCTGCAACACGGTTTTGTTCCGCTCTGCGCGATGAATATTCAATCCCTGCCTCATGATGATGTGTTTTCAACGCTGCTGAGCAGTCCCGAAGGGATCACGGCTGAAGAGGCGGTCCGGCGCCGCAGTGAGTACGGACCCAACGAAATCCGCGAGGTGCATGGCCGTTCTCTGGTTATGCGTCTGGCATCCCAATTTACTCACTTCCTGGCTTTGCTGCTCTGGTTTGCCGCCGGCCTCTGTTTTCTGTCTGAATACCTCCACCCCGGCGAAGGGCTCCTTCGGCTCGGCATTGCCATTCTTGCCGTCATTTTCATCAACGCCATCTTCACCTTCATTCAGGAATACCGTACCGAAAAGGCGATTGAGGAACTCCGGAAAATGCTGCCGTTCCGGGTTGCCGTGATCAGAGGCGGAACAGAGCTTGAAGTCGATGCCGTGGAAATAGTGCCGGGAGATCTGGTGCAGTTGAAGGAGGGAGACAAGGTTCCTGCTGACGCACGGGTCGTGACCACAAGCAGACTGACGGTCAACAACGCACTCCTGACCGGTGAATCAGATTCCCGCATGCTCACGGATGCCCCCTGTGAGGGGGATCTGCTCGACAGCGGAAATCTGGTTTTTGCCGGTACGCTCGTGGTGAGCGGCAGCGGCACGGTCGTTGTCTATGCCACCGGTATGGTGACCGAATTCGGCAAAATTGCCCAGATTACCGGCAAGGTCGTGGAGGAGGTAAGTCCGCTCCATGTCGAGATCAACCGGGTCAGCCGCATAGTCGCGATCATTGCGGTGATCTGCGGCGTCAGCTTTTTTCTGATCGGTTCTCTGGTCGGTCGCGGTTTCTGGGACAACTTTCTGTTTGCCATCGGCATCATTATCGCCACCGTACCGGAAGGTCTGCTGCCGACCGTCACTCTCGCCCTGGCCATGGGGAGCAAGCGCATGGCCGCCCGGAACGCACTGGTAAAAAGTCTGAACGCCGTGGAGGCGCTCGGCTCTGTTGACCTGATCTGCACTGACAAGACCGGCACCCTGACACAAAACATTATGACCGTAACAACAAGCTGGGCTCCCGATGACGGGGCGATGGCCCGTACGGTTGCCCGCCTCTGTAGCAATGTTACCGAGACTCCGGAAGGGATCAAGGGGGATCCGACCGAGACGGCACTCTACAGCTATGCGGTGGAAAAAGGCGCCGCGACCGGTGAGCGGCTGGGGGAGACCCCGTTTGATGCCGACCGGAAACGGATGGCTACGCTCCACCGTATTGACGGAAAACTGTATGCGCTGGTTAAGGGAGCCGGTGAAAGCGTACTGCCGCTCTGTACGCTCTCCTGCCGGACCGGGTCGGCTCCAGCAGCGCTGGACGAAACCACCAGAGCCGCAATTCTGGTGCAGCAGCAGACCATGGCTTCCGAGGGGCTGCGCGTGATCGCTCTGGCTTTTCGCGAGCTGGATGCACCTCCCGCCGGGGATATCCCGGAAGAAGGACTGACGTTTGCCGGGTTCATGGGGCTGCTGGACCCGCCGCGTCCTGAAGTGCCGGAAGCTCTTAAAAACTGCCACAGCGCGGGTATCAAGGTCATCATGATTACCGGCGATGCCGGGCCGACGGCAGCGGCTATTGCCCGGCAGATCGGCTTGATAACCGGAGATCCGGTGGTTATCGAAGGGCACGAGTGCGTCAGCATGCCGGATGATCAACTGCGCGAGGAACTGAAGAAGGATAATCTGATCTTTGCCCGCATGTCACCCCAGAACAAGATGCACGTCGTCAGCCTGCTGATTGAGGGGGGACACCGGGTCGCAGTAACCGGCGACGGCGTCAACGATGCGCCGGCCCTTAAAAAGGCCCATGTCGGCATTGCCATGGGGCTGTCCGGCACCAGCGTAGCCCGTGAGGCGGCTGATATCGTGCTGCTTGACGACAATTTTGCCTCCATCGTCCATGCCATTGAAGAGGGAAGGGCGGTCTTCGAGAATATCCGCAGCTTCATCACCTACATCTTTGCTTCCAACGTAGCGGAGTTGGTTCCGTATATCGGTTACATCCTGTTCGGCATCCCCCTGCCGCTCGTTATCATGCAGATACTGGCGGTGGATCTCGGCACCGACATGTTCCCGGCGCTGGCGCTGGGTTCGGAGAAACCTGCCCCGGACATCATGCAGCGTCCACCCCGGCCTAAAGGCGAGCATCTGCTCACCAGAGCGGTCATGATTCGCTCTTTCCTGCTTCTGGGAGTGCTGGAGGCCGTTGCCGGGATGGCAGCCTACTTCTATGTCATGTACCAGGGTGGGTGGAGTTGGGGACAGCCGCTGGCCCATACGTCAATTCTCTATCTACAGGCGACCACGGCCTGTCTCGCCGGTATAATCGCAACGCAGATAGCCAACGTGTTTACCTGCCGTTCGGCGCATATTTCCATCATTACTCTGGGGTTCTTTTCGAACCGACTGGTGCTGGCGGCGGTTGGTCTGGAATTGTTTCTGGCCGGACTCATCGTCTATACCCCTTTCGGTAATTCCCTGTTTGCCAGTTCGCCCATCGGCATAAACGTATGGCTGCTGCTGATCCCGTTTGCCGTTCTGCTGCTGGCTGTTGACGAAGGGCGCAAATATTTGTCCGGACGTTCCGCTGTAACGGCACAAACACCTGTTTGATACTATTGTCTTGTAACTCTTACATTTTCGTGACTTTGGTTATAGGAATTTGGAAACGGGACGATTCAGAACTTCGGAAAGCGGATACGGCTGATCATTAGCGAACCGGATAGCGCGAACAGCAGCACCAGCGGATGAAGGGTAAAACCGGCAAACATGATCTTTCCGAACCAGAGCGACTCCTGCAGTGCGCCCTGCGAAGCGGCCAGGAACATCATCATTACCAGTAGAAGCGATGTTGGTATGGGTGATCCTTCGAAGTATTTCACTTTACCGTCTTCCGCTGACAGGGCGTCGGCGGTAACGTTGTAGCGAGCCAGGCGGGAGACTCCGCAGGCGACAAAAAAAGTCAGGACAATCCGGTCATACAAACCCTGCATACCGCAACCGTAGGCAATCACCGCCGGGGCCACCCCGAAGGAGATGATATCGGCGAGAGAGTCGAGCTCACGCCCCAATCCGGAACTCTTTTGCCGCCACCTGGCAACCCGTCCGTCCAGGACATCGAAAACCAGCGCCGCAAGCACCATCCCGCAGGCAAAGTAAACATGCTTGACGTCGTGCGTTTGCAGGTACGTCAGCATGGAAAACAGTGCCCCTGTTCCGCTGACCGCGTTGGCCAGCGTGAACCAGTCGGCAAGCTGGAACTCTCGAATCATGGAGAATGGCTTCGGCAGGCTGTGTGTGCCTGCCGATACTTTTTTCTGTGCCTGTTTCAACGGGAATACCTCTTGGTAGATATATCTATCACCCGGCAGCCCTTTCTCGTTTTGGCATTACATAACATGGTAATCCTTTCACGATGCGGGTTTGCTGGAACAGCTATCTTCCGATAACTTTTTCAATCTGTCCAACCTTTTTCTGAACCCTGCCGGCAATCTTTTCTCCGATACCTTTTGCTTTCAACTTCGGATTATCGGTTAGCACTCCGGTGAACTCTTTGACAGCACCCTTGATCTCGTGAAATGCTCCCTTAACCTGGTCTTTTGTACTGGATTTCATGGCGTTCCCCTTTGTGGCACATGCTTGGTTGTATGTGCCTGTTGCTGCATATTTTAACATCTGTATGCCATGTACCATCAAGTAACGTGCCACACACGCCCTGCTGCACCGGAATGCGCAACCGGCTGATTGCATGAGGGAAAACGGGAGGCTGCCCTGGCTGTTGCGGAATAACCGTCACCGGAAACTGTTGTAATTAACATAACTGTCATATGTGACGGCTGAGTTTTGCAGTCATCAGGCTGATTTACCTGATTACCTGTCGAAAATTCCGTTACTACCCATAAAAACAGCAGGTTATCAATTTTTGGATTGTTGGCGTTCTTTGTGCTTACTGATGGACATGCTGAAGAGAAGCAAAGGAGCTATGACTATGCCTGAGGTCAGGGACAATCGTATTGAAGAACTTACTTCCTCTATCCCCGGTGTGGTGTATCAGTTCGTGGTTGACGCCGACAATTCCTGGAGGTTTACGTTTGTAAGCAGGGGAGTTGAGGAGCTGTTTGGTGTTACGCAAGCGGCTGTCTGCCGGGATGCTAACGTAATGACGCGCCGCATTGTAGAAGAGGATCGCGAGGCCTACCGGGAAGAGGTCCGAATAGCTACAAATACCCTCCAGCCGAGGTTTTCCGAATATCGTATTTTGACAGCTGACGGCCAGCCAAAATGGGTTAGAGGCAGAGCCCAGCCCGTTAAACAGCCTGACGGCAGCGTTGTCTGGAGCGGCATACTGACTGATATAACGGAGCATAAAGACCTCGAAGCTGCGTGTCGTAAGGCGCAGGAAACAGCCGGAATTGCTGAAACTATTATCTCCAGTCAGCAGCAATTGAGAACGCTCATTGAGGCAATGCCGGATATCGTATTTTTCAAGGATGGACACGGGCTGTGGCTGATTACCAATCAAGCGTCCATTGCCATGTTCGGCCTGCAAAATGTCTCATGGGAGGGGAAAAGTGACCGGGATTTGATGAGCCTCTGCCCCGAGTATGCAAAAACCTTTGAGATCTGTATCGAGAGTGACGAGTACGCCTGGAATTCCGGAAGAACATTTCACACAGAAGAACTCATATTTTCACATAACCATCCACGGCGGGTATTTAATGTGACAAAAGTTCCCTTATTCAATGCAGATGGAAGTCGTAAGGGGATTGTTGTCATAGGGCGGGATATTTCAGAGCAAAAACAGATGGAAGTTAAGTTGTGGAACAACACTCTGCATACCGAGAAGATGATTGAAAGAGAGCGAGCCAGCGTAGCGCGTGATCTGCATGATGATCTGGGACAGACATTGACTGCCCTTTCTTTCGAGGTGAAGAAGGTGCAAAATCTCGTCTCTCATACGGTTCCTTCTGCGATGGAAAATATTGGCAAAATGTTTGAATTCATAGACTCCATGACAACGTCCATTCATCGTATTCGTACGACGTTGAAACCGTTACTGCTCAATGAATTGGGTCTTGTCGCGTCAATCGAACTCCTTGCAGAGCAGCTTTCAAGTAAAAGCGGAATCAGGATCAATTTTGATAGTGCCTGTCATATATGCGATTGCGTTGAAGACTCGATTCATGTGTTCAAGATTGTGAACGAGGCGCTTAATAATTGTCTGGAACATTCACAGGCCACTGAAATTTCAATCGCCTGTGTCACTCACGCCGGGGAGTGTCTGCTTGATATTTCAGACAACGGCATCGGTTTTATGTATCCCAATGCGTCAAGAACCAATTCCTTCGGTCTTGTCGGAATGAGAGAGCGGGCGGATTTACTTGGAGCGCGGCTTGATATCCGGAGTGTTGTGGGTAAAGGGACTGTGGTGCGCCTTTCTCTGCCTTGTAACAGAAAAGAGGAGGCTGCTGATGCGATTTCTCATAATTGACGATCATCCGGTGATTCGGAAAGGTCTGATCTACGTAATCATCAATGAACCGGAATATGCCGACTCTCAATTTGATGAGGCCGAGTCGGCGGCAGAGGCCTTTAATCTGCTGCATGCCAATCACTATGACATGGTATTGCTGGACATATCGCTTCCCGGCCGCAGTGGTTTAGAGGTACTCATGCACATTCATCAGGAACATCCTGAGTTGCCGGTGCTTGTTATCAGTATCCATGCGGAAAGTCTGTATGCCATACGGGCATTAAAAAAAGGTGCAGCGGGGTATATCACAAAAACTGCGGCGGTGCATAACCTCATAACCGCCATCCGGAGCATCCGCAGCACAGGAAAATACATAAGTCCGAATGTTTCACTGCTCCTGGCAGCAGAGATCGGGAATGGCCGCCGCCCTCATGCCACTCCTCACGAACTCCTGTCGAACCGGGAAATGGAGGTTGCCCGTCTGATCGCTTTCGGCGTATCAACCAAGGAAATATCCGGGAAATTATGTTTAAGCATAAAAACGATCAATACCCACCGCTCACGGCTTCTTGCCAAGCTTGGTTTAAAAAACAGTATTGAACTCGCCATTTACTGCATGAATAATAAACTGACGTAACCGGCTTGTCTCCCCGCTGAATCGTAGGATTTTATCCTACCCCCCGATAACCCTGTTTTCCTACAACAGATTCAATTTCTGTCTGACTTTAATTAAAATATCTAACTTGATATATTTTATACAGCCCTGAATGCTGATGTCCGTGAACCATTGTTTAATGTCTGTCGATGCGTTGTTTTTTAAGTAACTAAAACATAAAGGGAAATAACTGTATGAATTCATGTTTGCTGAATATTACCTGTGATCATTGCGGAAAAAGTCTTGTGGAGGACGACATCAGATATATGTATTCCATCAAGGTGGACAGTGAGGGGCGCTTTATCGAAATCGTTCGGGGAATGCTTCATGAATCGTTACATTTTTGTTGCGACACGTGCATGTTCAACCGCAGCAGAGGTACCATAAATTACAATGACGGCGGCATTTGATCGATGCAGGCGCCCCGGTTTGAAGGAAAAATTGTGGAAAGGCGTATTGAGATGGACCACCGTGAGAAAGCATCAGAGGCGGCACTCCGGAAAAGTGAAGAGCGTTTTCACGGAATTGTGGAAAGTCTGGCGGACTGGATATGGGAGGTTGATGCATCGGGCACCTTCACCTACTCTTCAGCATCGTCTCAAAAGCTTCTCGGATACTGTGCAGAGGAATTGATCGGCAGGTCGGTATACGATTTCGTTGACCCGCTGGATGTAGACCGGGTCAGGGATGCGTTCGCGGAGCATGCCCGTAATAAATCGCCGGTAAAAAGTCTGGAGCATTGGAAATTATGCAAGGATGGGTCGCGAGTGTGCATGCTGGCGAACGGGGTTCCAATACTCGATCCGGACGGAGAACTGATCGGATATCGTGGCGTCAATTATGATGTGACCAAACAACGGCTGCTTGAACGCCAGGCGCTACAGCAGCAGAAACTGGAGAGTGTCGGACTGCTTGCCGGCGGAATCGCCCATGATTTCAATAACATTCTTGTACCGATCTTTGGCTATGCGGAGATGATCAAAATAAGGCATGCCTCTGATCAAAAGACAGTTGGTTACTCTTCAACAATTCTGAAAGTAGCTGAAAAGGCTAAAAAACTTGTAAGCCGACTTTTGAGCTTCAGCAGACAGCAGGCACTTAAGGTTGAACCTCAGAATCTGAATGACATCATAAATGCGTTCATGGAAATCATGCAGAGAACCATCCGGGAAAACATTGAAATCAGACTGAATCTCAGTTTTGATCCCTGCACGGTACTGGCTGACAGAACCTTGATCGAGCAGGTACTGCTCAACCTGGCCGTCAATGCTCAGGATGCAATCAGCGGGACTGGTGCAATTACCATTGAGACCGGACATCTGATTTTTGACAGTGAATGCTGTATTCGCCATCCCGGCATGGCTTCAGGGCGCTATGTCTCAGTAACATTTACTGATACCGGCAGCGGCATCGATGAGGCGACTTTACCGTACGTTTTTGATCCGTTTTTTACCACTAAACCGATCGGGCATGGCACAGGTCTGGGGCTTTCAACCATTTCCGAGATCGTCAGGCAGCATAAAGGATGCATCGAGGTCGGCAGCAAGGCGGGCGTGGGCACCACATTCACACTATACTTCCCCGAAAACGTCGGAGCAGACGATCCTCAGCTGGATGTAGCAGTTTCAAAAGAGTTGAATACGCCAGCAGGTACGATTCTCGTGGTAGAGGACAATCAGACGGTGCTGTCCATGCTTCGCGTTCTTCTTGAAAACGCCGGACATCACGTCATAACTACCGATGAACCATTACAGGCACTTGAGATTGTGCGTTCGCACGGAGAGGTTATTGACCTGCTTGTATCGGATATGGTCATGCCGCAAATGAACGGCCCTGAACTGTATCAGCGAATCCTGGAACAGCGCCCGGGGATCAAGGTGCTGTTCATTTCCGGGTATGCCGGCGTTGTCACAGCAAACAACGGTTATCAGGAGGAAAAGGATAATTTTATCTCGAAACCATTTACTATGGAGGCCTTCATCAGAAAAGTTTCGGAAGTAATGACCGGTGGTGCGGCAGTTTAGTGAGGCGGATCGTGCCGTTGAACCTATTGGCAGGCGGTATGGGGACGATTAGAGCTTAAGCTTTGGTAAAAGGCGGGCATACTCCCGGTATCTGCCTGTCTTGTCGGCAATTACCCGAATAAGCGTCTGCCCAAACTCCCTCTCGGCAGGCATCAAAAGTTCCGGAAGCGTGATTTTCTCCAAGGAATGCAGAACTTTGTCACAGAGAGAAGCAAGCGTCAGTGCGGTTTGTCGCTGCGGCAGTTTGCACTCTTCACACATTTCAGCCAGTTGCCATGCCTGAACATCTTCCGGATTGAAAGTGTCGCCGATTGCCATAGCGAGATCCCGGTCATACTTATCGCCATAAATATCGAGACAAACCTGATCGTATGCCGGTGCCAAATCAATTCCGTCCGCTCCAACAAAGTATGAGATGTTTTTTCCGTGCGCGTCGCTATTGCCAATCAACAATTGAAACAAGGTCCAGTTCAGGAGATCTTTGATCGTTAACGCTGGAATCCGGCATGACCTGCATGCATTAAAAAGGAGTGGCAGTGATGCGCCGGTCCGCAAACCTGCGGCATTACCCGACTTGCCGAACGGGCGTTCATACTTGCTGATTGGCGGCAGGTCGAGCATCTGGCAGCCGTCAATAATATGCCGACGGTTGATCAGGTTTCCTGCTGCCCATTCCCGGTCAAAACGTTTTACCACCAGTACCAGATCACCAATTCTCTCCAGCGATACCTCCGCAACAGGGAGCCCCGCCAGTCGCGCCACTGTCATACAAATGTACTCGTTGACCACCAATTGCAGATTCGGTTTGGTATCAAACTTCAGAATATGTGTGGAGGCAAGGTTTCCTTCGCCGAAACCCATGGTTCCGTCAGGCATAATTAACACCGGCAGTTTATCCTGAACGCCTGCAGTGGAGAGTCGTTGTTTGCCGTCCCATAAACTTATGAGTTGCTCATCGCGGGTCTGAATCCTCTTCTTCAGCTCGTCAGGTTTTATTTCACGAAAGCTTGTCGAAACCGGGGTATCCTCACTACCATTAAGTCCAAAAGTGAGCGCTCCGGTGGTCTCTGACCCGATTGCCGCAATCAGACCAAAAGTATTCGTTTTTGATATCTGTGTGCTGATTGATAACTCTTCGAGCCACTTTCCTTCCGGCAGCAAATTGGACAGAAACCGGCGCACTGTATCTGAAGGCATGTGATTGAATGTCAGGTGCGGCGAGACGGGGAACCATCCACCGTTTTTCCAGGACTCATTATAGTGCAGAGAGTGGGCGTCATTAGACTCGTTGAAGATAATCTCTCCGAGTGGTTTCCCGTTTAAGCGGGTCAACAAGCGCTCAGTCATTTTTGCTCCCCGAATTGGATGTGTATTGAAACTCCCAGCATCTTACAAACCGTTAGAACAGAACTTAACTTAACATCTCCGTTGGCGCGTTCAATTTTCTGCAATGTTCCGACAGCGACGCCACAAAATGCTGCTGCTTCGTGAATTCCCATTTTTGTCTGGGTACGGCTTGCGCGCACGAAGGCTCCGAGTGTCTCTGCTGTGTGTAATGGTTGTGGGGCCGGGATTTCGGTTGGTTTGACTGTCTTGGCCATTCTAACCTCAATGTCGTCAGATATTTTATTAAAATACTATCTTGATAGTACTATAGCTTGAAATATAGTACGAAACAATATAAATATCACTCAGAAGCTATTTAACGCGAAGAGAGGTAATAACTGGTGTAAAATACTATTATGGTAATAGTATTATGCCGGGTATGTTCAATAGGAAATCATTAGTTGCATTGAGCAGTACAAGCGCCGGCCCGTGTGGTTTACGGTCGCCGCGATCCTGATGGCGCAAGGTGTCAAGGCTTATCCCGAAAGTGGAGTCAAACTGGTTTTGAGTAAGACCGGTATTCTCACGCTCTTGATTTTCATATACTTCTTCCGGAACAAAAAGACGTACTTCAGTTTATTCGCCTTTGTCAGCTCCCGCCATATGTTCGCCAACATCAATTGCGCTGAACCCGGCGTTGAAAAAACGGTACGAGTTCCTGCCGGTTTTTTTTGCCTCATACATGGCAAGATCGGCATTTTTAATCAGCTCGTCACAGAACTCGCCATCATCCGGAAAGATACTTATGCCGATGCTTGTGGCAGATGTAACCGCTGTGGAATTAAGCATAAACGGGGTATCGAAGACCCCCAGGATTTTTCCGAGAATAATACCCACATCCTCCGCACGGTTGAGATCCGGTATCAGCACCGTGAATTCATCCCCGCCGAGACGTGCCACCGTGTCTGTCTCGCGTACGGCGGATTTAAGTCTCAGGGCCACATCCTGAAGCAGGCGGTCGCCGCAATTATGCCCCAATGTGTCATTGACCTGTTTGAAGCCGTTGAGGTCCAGAAACAGCACAGCCAGCTTCTTTTGGCCGCGCCGCGCATGAGCCAGTCCCATGGTGAGCAATTCCAGTAAAAACTGTCGGTTCGGCAGGTTGGTCAGGGCGTCATACCGTGCCTGATGTTTAATGGTTTCTTCCATATTTCTGCGCTCTGTTACATCGCGGGAAATTACCGAATTGCCGATAATCTCCCCGTCTGAATTCAGTAGCGGCGACGTTGTAATCGATACATAGATCTTCTTTCGATCCTTTCTGATACGTGTCGTTTCAAAATACTGGAGGTGCTCACCGCTCAGAATCATTTGCCAGATATGTGATCTTTCATGGGGAAGTTCTGCCGGCATTATGGTGAGAATCGGCTCGCCGATGATTTCCCGGGCGGAATATCCGAAAATATCCTCTGCTCCTCCGTTCCAGCTCGTAATAATACTATCGGCTGACACGGTGAAAATCGCATCGGTTGAGGAATCAACGATCATTGCCAGTCGGGTCAGTTCGGCGTTGGCAGTTTCAAGTAAGGTGTTTTGTTCCTCAAGTTCCAGTTGCAGTCCCCTGATCTTCAGATGTGCCCTGACTCTGGCCCGCACTTCGCCCACATGGAACGGCTTGGTTATATAATCAACACCACCTGCTTTGAATGCTTCTACCTTGATTTCCGTTGATTCCAGAATGCTCAGGAAAATGACCGGGATGTCTCTAGTGTACGGATTCTCTTTCAGTCTCCGGCAAACTTCATAGCCATCCATATCCGGCATCATGATATCCAGCAGGATCAGATCCGGCGGCGTTTCCTGAACGCTCAGGAGAGCCTCGCTCCCGCAGGTGGCGGTTCTGATGGTGAAATCTGCCGTGAGAACGGCTTTGAGCAGCGAGACGTTCCCCGGAGTATCGTCCACGATCAGAATAGTTTGGGCGTGTACTTGTTCTTCAGTCATATATTTCCCCTCAGGTGAGCCTATCACTTTGATCCCCTACAATACGTTCCATTCAATCGCCGGTTGATATATTTACAGCCACCGGTTGAATACATTCCCGAACCACTCCATAACCCTCGGCAGCAGCGGCCTTTTTTCCCATTCACTCCAATGAATCTGCCTCGAATCCGCCAGATCACTGACAAACATGTTCTCCATTTCAACGGCAAAATCGTGATTCAGCACCACTGCATTTACCTCGTCATTGTGCAATAAACTTAAAAAATCCATGTTGGTTGAACCAACGGTTGACCAGACCGAGTCAATCACCGCGGTTTTTGCGTGCAGCAGGGAGGTACCATGTTCGTAAATTTTCACTCCTGATTTCAAAAGCTTCTCATAGTAATATCTCTGGGTATTGAGTGCCAATTTGGAATCAGAAAGTCCCGGCAGAATTATCTTCACATCAACACCACGCATGGCGGCATCGGTAAGGGCGTTTATGATCTGATCGTCAGGAATGAAATAGGAATTCGTCATGTGAATCGAGTGCTCTGCAAAGGTGATGGCAGACACATAGACAATAAACGGGATTCTGTTGCTCTCGCCGGGGGTGCTGCCGACAATCCGCATCAGAGCGTTTCCGCGCTCTTTGATCACGGGGAAGTAGTTTCGTTCGGGCAGCTTCGGGCCTTTCTGTTTCGCCCAGGTGTCAAGAAAGAGTTTCTGGAGTTCGGCAACTGCCGGTCCCTCGATCTGAATATCGGTGTCACGCCAATGAACCGGCGCCGGTTTGCTCTGTTTCCGTTTGAGCGGACTGCTGGAATACACCTTACTGATGTTGATCCCCCCGATGATGGCAACGGTGCCGTCGGCTATCAGAATTTTGCGATGGTCCCGGTGAGTGATTGCCCAATCCTTTTGGCTATTCAGCGGATTGAGCGGATTGAAGCCGACGACCCGAATTCCGCCGTCCTGTAGCCGCTGAAAAAACGCAGCCGGTGTATTGATGCTCCCCACGCTGTCGTAGATGATATTTACCTGAATACCTTCTGCCTGTTTTTTTAGTAACAGCTCAGCAAATGTGCGGCCTGTCTCGTCATCTTCAATGATGTAGCTTTCGAGGTTGATATGATCCCGGGCATTCTTGATTGCCTTGAACATTGCGGCATAGGCCGCTCTGCCGTCACTGAGGAGAGACACCCTGTTTCCCTTTGTCAGTGGACTTTCAGTGACCGATTCCACTACAGCGGTGTGCCGTTCCGCAATATCCGTCGGATTGACTGACCGCTTCAAGCGCTCCATGACCGTTTTGCTTTGTTTGTCGGATAACAGGCCTTTGGACGAAACGATCCGGTGCGGTTTTGGTGTGGCCGGTGCCGTGTCTATCACTTCAGCTACATTCGGCAGAGTTGCACATCCGCAGATGAGGCTCAATGCGGCTGTGAACAGCAGGAACAGTATGTGAAGTCTGAGTGTGGTCATCAGCCTGTCACGGTTCGGATGTCACTGTATGAGTGCTGTGATCGGCGCCGGTTACATCCCGCCAGACGGTGATGAGAATCGCGAAAATAACAGGTCCGAGAATCAGACCGAGAATCCCCAGCGCAACGACACCGCAGATCGCTCCGAGCACAATTGCCGGCACGGAGATATTGCTCTTTGCCCCGATGGCGAGCGGACGTATTGCATTGTCCGCGAGGCCGACAAATATTATGCACCAGAGTGCCAGTAATACCGCTGTGAGGTAGGCGCCGTTGATTGCAACGAGCAGGACCAGCGGCACCCAGATTATGCCGGTTCCGATTACCGGCACGAGTGCCGCAACAGCCGTCAATGCACCGCAGAGAATTGGCGCGGGCACCCCGGCGACATAATAGCCGAGCCCGGCGGTTACCCCCTGGACAAGGCAGGTTAACAGGGTACCGACGGTGACTGCTGTTGTCGTGGAGCGGATTTCGGAAGAATAGCGGCGGGCCCGGTCCTGATGGGTACAGAAGCGGGCGATGGCGGCGTCCATAATGCGTTCGCCGTCACGGTAGATAAAAAAGAGTATGAATAGTGCCACAGCCAGGGTGAAGAGAAGTTCCCCGATGTTTTTTGCGGCATTGGTCGTCAGATCTAGGAGATACCCGGAAGCGCCGTCAGCCAGCTTCGCGCCGAGACCGGCCAGGTCAATTTCGAACCGCTCACCCAGAGCGATGATTTTGGCCGCAAATGGAAAATGGCTGAGAGTGCCAGCTCCGGTAGCAGTAAATGCCAGAACGAGGCGTTCTCCTTCCGCGTACCAGTCGGCAGCGTTTTCAGCGACCATGATGATCAAACCTGCTACCGGCAGTATGAAACAGACGGTTATGGCGAGCACCATCAGTCCGGCGGCCCGGTTCGGGTGGCCGGGGAACCTCCGGGCCAGTTGATCGTGGTGGGGGAGGGTGGCGATGCCGACAATGAGTGCCCATGCCAGCGGTTTGGCAATCGGATCAGCCAGCAGGACAAGCAGCCAGGCTACTGCTGCCGTTCCAAAAGCTGCCATTATGCTCAAATATATTTTTTTATCCATTGTGGTTACCTTTTTTCGTACATATTCAGCGGGTCAGAATCAACGTTCGGCCGATAAAAGAAAACCCGATAAAGCCGCGCAGTTCCAGTCTTTTGGGTGATGACAGGAATAGTTTGCTCTTGTAGCTCTTGCCGGTTTCAGGATTGTAGCTGTTTCCGTTTCCCCATCGGTTGCCCCCCTGGGGGGTGAACCCTTTCATAACCTGCAGACCGAGAATCGGGCGCTTCCGCAGCGCCGGGTCAGGATTTCTCCTGTCGATCTTGGTTGACCCGACAGGGCCGTCATTTTTGTCAATATAGCGGGGTACCTTCAACCAGACGATTTTCCCGCAGATCTGATTGCCGCACCGGTATAATTCCAGTTGCGAATCACCGCCGTCGGTTATCCACAGGCCGGTGACGTCGCCCGGGCCGGCGCTGAAGGCGCTTGCTGCCGACAGCATAATCAGTATCAAAAACAGTGCAGCTTTCATGGTTTTCCTCCACCTTCCGGTTCTCCCATCCTCACAATCACCTGATGTTTCACCAGCCCCTTCTCCAGCGTGATCAGGCCATCGGTAACGCGCTGACCATCCAATTCAACCCAGGCGACGCCATGACCGAGGCCTTCCGGATTTTCCACCTGAATGGCGTAAACCGCCTCGCCATGCCGGTAGTTGAGGCTGAAGCCGGGCCACGAAGCGGGGATAACCGGATTGACCTGCATCCGGCCGTTTCGCAGCTGCAGTCCCAGCACTTCCTCCAGCCATGCGCGATACATCCAGGCTGCCGAACCGGTATACCAGGACCAGCCCCCCTGTCCAATCCGTCCCGGCAGACGGTATATGTCGGCGGCGACCACGTACGGTTCAACGCCGTAACGCCAGGCCGCTTCCGCATCGCGGGCATGCTCGATCGGATTGAGCATGCGTAGCAATTGCACCGACCGTTCACCGTCGCCCTTGCGGGCGAGGGCCATCGCCATCCAGATGGCGGCATGAGTGTACTGGCCGCCGTTTTCCCGCACTCCGGGCGGGTATCCCTTGATGTAGCCGGGTGATGGCGTTGATGTGTTGAAGGGGGGCTCAAAAAGCAGCGTCAACCCCTCGTCCTGACGGACAAGATGGTGCCAGGCCGAATCGAGAGCCTGGTCCGCACGCTCCGGATTGGCCGCACCGGAAAGGCACGCCCATGATTGCGGCAGAGAGTCGATCTTCGCCTCGCTGTTCGCCGCCGAGCCGAGCGGCGAGCCGTCGTCGAATGTTCCGCGCAGGTACCACTCGCCATCCCATCCGGCCTGCTCGACCCGCGCGATCAGGGACGCTCTGTCCGATTGATAGGTTCCGCTCAATTCCGGCTGCTGTAGCAGGTCTGACAGTTCCGCCATTCCCTGTAATACCTCGCAGAGGAACCAGGCGAGCCAGACGCTTTCACCTTTGCCGCCGGCTCCTACCAGATTCATCCCGTCGTTCCAGTCCCCCGTTCCTATCAGCGGGAGGCCGTGAGGCCCGATGGTCAAGCCGCGTGCGGTCGCGCGCCGGCAGTGTTCAAAGAGCGTGATCCGGTCAGAAGAGACTTCCGGTACCGAGAATACCTCATGCTGATCATCTGCCAGTACGGGAGCGTTCAGGAGCGTCACTTCCGTCTGCAGGATTTCTGTATCACCGGTCGTCCGGACGTACTGCGCGACAACATACGGGAGCCAGAGAAGGTCGTCGGAAATGCGTGAGCGGATACCGGCGCCGCTTGGCGGATGCCACCAATGCTGGACATCCCCCTCATTGAATTGACGGCTGGCGGCCAGCAGAATCTGATCGCGTGCCAGTTCAGGCCTGGTGTACAAAAATGCCATGACGTCCTGTAGCTGATCGCGAAAGCCGAAGGCGCCTCCTGACTGGTAAAATGCCGAGCGCCCCCAAATTCGGCAGCTCAATGACTGATATTGCAGCCAGCGGTTTAACAGGAGATCGGCGGCCAGATCCGGGGTGTGAACCTCGATGGTGCCGAGCAGATCATTCCACCATGCCCTGGTCGTATCAAACGCGGCTTCAAACGACAGGTCCTCCCGGTACTTGAGGATCAGGTTGCGAGCCTCAACCACGGAGGCGGTCTGCCCAAGCATGAAGGTAATATCGCGCCGTTCGCCGGGAGCCATGTCAAGTGCAACCCGAAGTACGGCGCACGGATCAAGACCGGCTCCGGTACGTTTTGACAGTTTGGTCTGTTCCATGGCGGCCGGGTTGGCCAGCGAGCGGTTGCGTCCGATGAAGGAGGTGCGGTCGCCGCCGTATGAGTCGGACGACGGGGTGGTGGCGACGAACGTGATCCGCTCGCCGTATTCGGGGTGATAGTAGTTGCGGGCCAGTATGGCCCGGGAATCTTCATCCCGGTTGGTGATGACGTGCATTTGGGACGTTTCGCGGTTTTCGCCGAGCGTTAATTCCACATAGTAGGTAACCGTGAGTCTGCGTCTCCGCGAAGAGGCGTTTGTAAGGCGCAGGCGCTGGAGTTTAACCGGCTCACCGCCGTTTTCATCCACCGGCACGAAGACGGTCAGTTCCTGCTCGATGCCGTTGCTGTTGTGCTCGAAAACCGTATAGCCCGCCCCGTGACGAGCCCGATAGGCGGTGTCCTCCCGAATCGGCGCAGCGGTCGGCGACCAGAACAGGCCGTTTTCCTCATCACGGATATACAGCGCCTCCGATGCCGGATCCAGAACCGGGTCGTTCGACCAGCGGGTCAGGCGGTTGCGCTGGCTGTTGCCATACCAGGTGAAGCCTGCTCCGGTCTCGCTGACCATTGTGCCGAAATTCTCGTTGGCGATGATATTCACCCAGGGGGCCGGGGTATTGGTGCCGGGGCCGAGATAGATTGCATATTCCCGTCCGTCCGGCGTGAATCCGCCCAGACTGTTGAAATAGTGCAGTTCCATGAAGGGAAGCGGGGCCGAGGGCTCCCGTTGGTTTCGTTTGCGTATCAGCGTTTCCAGCAGTTCCGGGGCTTCGAGCGGCGCTCCCAACTGCTGCGGGAGGGTGCCGCGCGCCGCCACCAGCACCACGGAGGCTGCGGCCTTGAGGAGTTTTAGATCCATTTCAGGGATCTGTGTGGTCTTCTTCAGAAAAATTCCGCCCGGCTGGTTGGTGCCGTTAAAAAGTGAATGGGTCTGGATCAAGCGTTCCAGCCGTTCCTGAAGGGGCTGTTCATAGCTCCCGACCTCTTCATTCAGGATCACCAGATCACTTGATAGTCCGCGCAATCGCCAGTAGATGTACGCCTGGAGCATCTGGCGGACCAGGCTGACGTCACGCAGCTCGCCAATGGTGATCAGTGCTATCGGCAGGTCGCCGGAGATGCCGTAGGCCCATAAACCGGCCTGCCCCTTGCGGTTTTCTGCGAGGCGTTCGCCGGTGGCGCGCAGGATGAGGTTCGGAAACAGCATCTGACTTGCCAACTGCTGGAAACGACGCGCTTCGTCCGGTTGGATGTGCAGCATCTGCAACTGCTGCTGGGCCGAGCCCCAGGCAAAATCCATGGCCCGTTCGGTTGCGTGGGGGTCACGGTACTTGTTCAGCAATTGCAGAACCTGATCACGGGATTCCCCGGCAGCGATTACCAGTGAAATCTGGATCCGCTGACCCCGTTCCAGAGTAATGGTTCGTCGCAGGCCGAGCATCGGATCAAGAACAAAACCCTGGCTGTTGCCGAGATTCCGCTCGGCGCCCAGAGGATTGGCCAGAGTTCTGCCACGGCCGATGAAGTGCCCGCGGTCGGTTTCAAACTGGAAATCACTTTCGTCTGGTTGCGGCAGAGAGAGGCAATGACCCACATAGAGCGGCACTTCGCTTTCACTGCGTGGCCGCCGGTACGCAAGGAGACCCTGCTGTTCGGGGAACGCTTCAGTCTGGATGAACAGTTTATTGAATGCCGGGTGCTGGCGGTCCGCGTTGTGGGGTGCCATGGACAGTTCAATGTAGCTGGTAAGGTTGAGGCGGCGGGAGCGGTTCGACCTGTTGATCAGGGTAATGCGTCGGATCTCCAGATCATCTTCCGGTGATACGACAATCTCTGTTTCACTCTGAATGCCGCTATCGATCCTTCGGAATACGGCCCGGTCGAGGGCGAAATCAACCGAATATCCATGTACCTTTCCACAGACCGGGTGATAGGTGGTAGACCAGACATGATTCGGTTCCGCTTCATGGATGTAACAGAATGTCCCCATTGCATCGCACGTCTGGTCTGAGCGCCAGCGGGTCAGTTCCAACCCTCCCAGCTGACTGTAACCGCCGCCGCTGTTGGTGATCATTACGCCGTAGCGGCCATTGCTGAGGAGCAGGCTTCTGGGAGTTGCGGTATGCGGGGTGTTACAGACGGTGCCGTTCGGAACGACCAGCTCTCTGCCGGGAAGAGATGGTTCGCTGGTGCGGGTTGAAATCAGCTGCAATGGCGGCAGCATCGGAATCCGTTCCTGCAGAAGGGCTTCGAAGGCACGGACACGCGGATCACGGTGAAAACGGCGGGTAAACGGATTGCCGTGCAGGAAATTGGTCAGCGCCAGAAACGCCATCCCCTGATGATGAGCCATATACGCTTCGACGGTCACCCCTCGTTTGAGCAGTCGCCTCCCGGTTTCCCGTTCCGGTTGCCGACTGAAATCCATGGCTTCGTAATAGCCGTAATCACTGAGCAGACCGAGACCGGCCAGTTTTTTCAAATTCTGTATCGCCTCAACAGGAGCGATATCCAGCGCCAGCAGGGTGGCGTAGGGGGCGACGACCAGTTGTTCCTCCAGGCCGCGCTTCAGGCCGAGCGCCGGGACACCAAACGCCTTGTACTGGTAGGTCTTGTTGCGATCAAGATCGGCAAATGCCGATTCGGAGATGCCCCACGGCACCCGGCGCTGGCGGCCATAGGCGATCTGGACGGCGACCGCTTCCCGGGCTGCTTTGTCCAGCAGGGAGTTGTCGTACGAAGATTGGAACAGGAGCGGCATCAGATATTCGAACATGGTCCCGGTCCAGCTGAGCAGCACCCGTTCACTGCCGATTGCGCCATAGGGCCGCCCCAGAGAAAACCAGTGTTCCATCGGGATGTCGCCGCGGGCGATGGCAACGAAGCTGCCGAGCCGCGCCTCACTGGCCAGCAGGTCGTAACTGGAAGCATCCAGGGTATCTGAGGAAACATTGAAACCGATGGCAAACAGCTTGCGTTTGGTGTCGTAGAGGAACCGCATGTTCATGCCGGCTGACAACTCACGGACGTTTGTAATCAGGCGCTCAGCGGTCGCCACTGTTTCGCCGGCAAGCCACTGTGATCGGGCAAAAGCCTCAATGACCCGGTCGAGCCATACGGCGAGCGGCGTGTTGTTAATGGCAGATGATTGTTTAATCTCACGAAGAATCGCGACTGACCGGATATTGTCGCGGGCAATATCGAAAAGTGACGGCGATTTTGCCAGATCCAGCCGGATGGCCCTGTGGGCGGCCAGTCCCAGCGGGGCAAGTTCGCGCTCTGTTTTTTCCGCAAGGATTTCTATCCAGACAAGATACTTCTCGCTGTTTTCTGCCCAGGCAGCGACCTGTTGTGCCAACTCAAGTCCCCATGCCACTTTATATGCGGTGGCAATGGCATCGACATTGGCCTGCATCTGCCGTTGCAGCCGGAGGAGATCTTTGACCGGGGAAGGGGGGGTATGCCAGTCGCCGAGAAGTAAATTGAGCGTGTGGTGAAAGCTGCCGGGCACTTTTTCAATATTTATGGTGCGCTTCAGAATTTCTCCGGTATCGGCCAGGCCGGCAAAGGTCATGCGATCAAGAAGCGGGGCGTGCAGCAGCTCTTCAAGACCCTGCTCCAGAGTCCAGAGGGCGCCCAGCAGGTTGCCGCTGTCCACGGTTGACACGTAGCGAGGCTCCAGCGGAGCCAGAGTCTGAATGTCATACCAGTTCAGCAGATGTCCTTCATACAATTCAAGCCGGTTGATGGATGCCATGGTATCGGTCAGCTTTTCGATGACCTGATCAACCGTCAGATAGCCGGAATCATGGGCACCGAGAGTGCTGGCCATCCAGAGGCCGATGTTGGTCGGACTGGTCCGCATGGCCAGGCAGTTCTGATGGGCAACCTGAAAGTTATCGGGCGGGAGCCAGGAGGTATCGGCGCTGACAAAGGATGAAAAATAGCGCCAGGTACGCCGGGCGACCTGTCTGAGGAAGTGGCGGTCCTTTTTCGCCAGGGGAATGGAGAGCTTGTGTTCATCAGGGCGCAGGTTAAGGAGCCAGCCGAGCAGCGGGGAAAGAAACCATAAAGTGAGCCAGGGTGCCGCTTGCGGCATGCTGGAAGGCACGGTGTGCCAGACGGTCCAGGCGGCAGCGGCACTCAAAACGCTGCCGAGCCCCAGACTTGCGACGAAGAGCGATTGTCGGCGCGAGGCGCTCCCCTGAGTAGCCTGGGCCGCCCACTCAAGCAGATTCCGGTGTGAAATTGCGCGCCGGTAGCAGACCCGGGCGATGGCATCGAGTGACACCGCTGCCTGATGGGGCAACAGTGCCGCATCGGTTATGGCCCGCAGCAGATCATGCAGCAGTTTGGCCGGAGAGAAGTATTTCAGCCCTTTGCGGGTGGTGGCCATCGTGAAGGGCTGGGCCAGCGGGTGAAAGAGGAGTTGCATGCCCACAACCAGTGAAGCGATTACGCCGACCTTTGGGGAAATAAACCAGGACACCATCAGAAAACCGAGACTCGTGGCCGGCAGCAGGCTGCGGCGTAAATTGTCGATGATCTTCCAGCGGTTGAGCAGGGAGAGCGGATTCGGGCCGCGGTCGCCGGAAGCGCCCGGAACGCGGGGGAAAATCCACCCGGCGATCTGCCAGTCCCCGCGAATCCAGCGATGGGCCCTGCTGCTGTAGCTTTGGTATCCCTGGGGAAATTCGTCATAAAGTTCTATATCGCTGGCCAGTCCGACCCGGACATGTGCGCCTTCGATCAGGTCATGGCTGAGGACCCACCCTTCCGGGAACCGCCCGGAAAGAATGCGGCTGAAGGCGCGTACGTCGTATATTCCCTTGCCGTGGTATGACCCTTCGCCGCTCAGATCCTGATAAACGTCGGAGACCGTCTGGGTATAGGGGTCAATGCCGATGGCATCGGCAAAAAGGCGGCTGAAGATCGAAACACTTGTGCTTTGCAGAGTCGGGCTCACCCTGGGCTGGATAATGGAATAGGTGCCCGCCATGATTGTGCCGTCTGCATTGAAGGAAGGCTGATTGAGCGGGTGTGCCAGGGTCTCGACCATGCGGCGGGCAGTGGCGTGCGGCAGCTGGGTGTCACTGTCAAGGGTAATGACAAAGCGGACGTCGGCCAGTTGCTGCTGGTCACCCACGTAAACCAGCGGAGGAGCGGTTTCGGGTCGCGTACCGTCGATGAGGCGGTTCAGTTCCTCCAGCTTGCCACGTTTCCGTTCCCAGCCGATGAACTTCTGCTCGGAGTCACTCCAGTTCCGCTCGCGATGGAACAGGAAAAACAGCCCGTCGCCATACCGGCCGTTGAGTTCGGCAAGGCGGTCAATTGCCATGTTCAGCAGCCGCTGGTCGTCATCACGTGAAAGCGTGGCTGCATCGGTGTAGTCCGTGAACAGGCTGAAAAGAAGGTTCACTTCCTTGTTGGCCAGATAGCGGATCTCCAGTTTGTCCACCTCGGCCCGCACCGTCGCTTCGTTGGTCAGCATCATCGGCACGACCACCAGAGTGCGGAAGGCATCAGGGATTCCCGATGTTTCAAAATCCATTTTCGGCAGGGTTCGAGTAGGGAGAAAACGCGTGAGCAGGTAGTTGACGGTTTCAATGGCCAACTGGCTGACCGGAATCAAAAGGAGCAGCAGCAGTCCGATCCGGATCGCGGGTGGTGGTCCGGTTTGGCCGAAGAGGGTGATCAGAAGTATGTAGAGTGCGGAAAAACCGGTTATACCGGAGATATAGACAGCGGTGTGATGGGCATAAATCCATTCCAGGGTGCGGTGGCGGAGTGATTCCCGGCATTCAAGCTGCCGGGCCATTTCAGGACGCCCTTCCCCGATCAGCCAGGTACTGACGTGGCTGCCGCGTATATCCATTGTTTCTTCCCTGCGGGCCTCCTGCGCGAGTTTGTTGACATGTTCCGCAATCAGTTCTTCGCTGCAGTCACTATTTTTGGAGAGGTCTTCAATCGCCCGGCGACAGCGGTCACGGGTCGCAAAATCCATTCGGGCATAGACACCGGACGGGTCGCTTCGCAATATCCGCTCCACCCGGCTGAGCTCCTCAAAAATCTCCCTCCAGTCCAGCAAGGCCAGCTGCCGCAGGCTGGTAAAGGCATTGCCGCATGAGATCTGCTCGCTGGTCAGGCGGTTTTGCTCACGCAAATTGAGTTCATGCATCGGCGTTTTAAGCGTGCGCTCAAGCCAGCTCTGGACCGGTGTGAGCGCTGCGGCCTCATCGTACAGCAGGCCGATCAGCTGTGCCCCGAAATACGGGGTAGGTGATGGTTCTGCCTTGGCCAGCTCGGACAAAAAGGCGAAGAGCTGATTGGAATCGCGGCGATTGGCGGCGATCAGACGGTTCGCCCAAAAGTCGGCCAGCTGATGCTCCCGCAGATTTCCCATCGCGGATATGGCCATATTCTGGATGCTTTCGATCAGCGCGATGCGCAGCATCTGGGGAATTGCCCAAAGTTCCCGGATCGACAGAGTCCGAACGCTCTGGTATGCCTCAATAAATGACAGGGTGTTTTCCCGGTCCAGCCGCAGTTCATTGTGAGAAACAAGATCTTTGGCCAGGGCGTAAATACAGGGGAGTTCCCGATATGGATCAGAGGCCAGGATCGGCAGCTGCCGGTAAAAGCCCCGGGTGAGATTCAGTAGGACATCGCGGGCGGTTCCCTCCAGAATATACTCGTTATCCAATACCCAATCGGCGACCGGAGTGGTGTTTTGTTCCAGGCGGTTTGCTGCGGTGAGATCGGCGCAGACCTGACGAACAATCAGCCGGGACTGCTTGAGTCGTTTAAGCAGTTCGGGGTTCCGCTGTGGTTTGGTATCGATGATCTGTTCTCTGGCATGACGCTCGGAATGTTCGCGGATCTGCTCAGGTGAAAGCCTCACCACGGGCGCCCGTTCTTCAGACCGCCACTCCCGTTTGGGATGCAGTATGAACAGTGCCGGAGGCGGATCGCTGCTTTCACGCAGCAGAGAAGTCGGGCGCTGCAGGGACTCAACCGCTGCCTGAAGAATCAGGGCGGATTCACCCGGTACAAGCAAACGGGAGTTGTCATTGATGACGTGTTTATCGACACCGTATTTTGCCCGGCGCACTTTCAGAAATGCCGTAAGAGCGCCTATTTCGGCACAGGCAAGTACCAGGGTCACGGAGGAGGAATGTTCCCAGGCGGGAAACAATGGCCGTAATTGCATAAACAGCGCAGCTACCGAGCCAAGGCCGCTACAGAGGATGGCGGTAACCGCTATCCGGAGGGCGCGGAAACGCAGAAACGGATCAGTTGTGTGTATGACCCCATGTACATCTTTATTCACAATAACAGTGCGTTTAAAGCCCTGTCGAAGCAGTTCCCGGAAAGCGGTCCGGGCTTCATCCTGTTTTGCGAAATAACCAATCAAAATACCAGTGTTCACGGTGGATCCTTTTATTGATTGATTTTGCGGAGATCTGGTAGAGCGCACGCGTTACTGACTCAGCGTGCAGAGGAAATCGCAACTTACGTGCCAGAAGGGTGCAGTGGGTTTCGGGAATGTAACTGTCTGATTGTACGAGACAAAATGAATAACATCGTGCGGAGCCGGGGGGAGATCGCCAACGAAATCCGTCATGGTTGACATAACTGCCACATATGACGGATTGAGTTGGATGGTGATTTTTTCGGTTAATGCTCGGTCGGGTGCTCAAGCTCGGCAATAACCTGGGCACCAAGCAACAAAATGACGGCGACAACCTCGATGCTGATAAGGGCAACCACCGTAATGGTAATGGAGCCGTATATGACATTTACCATGGTGAAAACCGAGTAATACCAGATCAGCACACGTCGGGTGATTTCCCACAGGATGGCGGCGGTTATCCCGCCGATGAGTGCGTGGCGAAACCTGATCCGGCTCGAAGGCATCACCAGATAAATGGAGCTGAACATCAAAACTTCACCGATAATCCCCAGGATATACAGCACAATTCCGGTGGCACTTCCCGGATCAAGACTCCAGCCGAAAAAGTTCAGGTTGCTGCTTTCCAGAGCCTCGATTCTGCCCACAATAAACGCCACAAATACGATTCCCGCACCCATTAGGACTATGTACACGTAGGGGATAATCGCCGAGGTGAAAAAGGTGCGGCGCTTGAATTTCTCCCGACTGTCAAAGATTACCGAAAAAGCGCTTTCAAGCATGGAAAATGCGGTTGAACTGAAGAACAGCATACCGAGAAAGCCGATAATACCTACCACTTTACGATTTTCGAGAAAAGCCTGGACCTGTTCGGTCAGCGTCGCCGCGTATCCGGGGATCACCATTTCCAGGTACGTGGACAAGGTCAGGATCAGTTGCTGCTCTTCTATGAAATTGGTCAGAACGATGAGGGCAATGATTGACAGCGGTATAATGGACAGCAGAGTGTAATAGGCGACCGCCCCGGACAGCAGTAAGCCCTGATTGCGCAGAAAACCGGTTACAACCCGTTTGAGAAAGCTGAAGAAACGGGGCGTTATCGAATAGAGCCGTAATTGTTTGATCATGATTTTAGCCAACCAAAATATGGAGATGCAGAAATCAGATCGCAACTAACGTGCCAGAGAACAATATGGCTGAAATAGAGGTAAGTATCCTGATTTGCGATGGAATAAATAAATGAGTTGAAACAGAAATGTTTGAGGCCGTCAGCAAAACCCGCCATGTGTAACATAACCATCATATGTAACGGGCCGGATGGAATAGAATCAGTCCTTCGCACCCTGTTATTTTCTGTCGTCATATATGGCAGATTTGCCACTCATGACGGAATATGTTGATGGTTCATTATCCGGCATCTCTGTTCCGGATTCGTTTTCTTCTGTTTAATCAGCCCGTTAACCGCTGAATCCCCGTTCCCTTTCCCTGGCACAGTAATTGATAGTTGTTTATCTCGTGCATCTCTGATTCACAAATTCATTTTAGGAGTATTACTCATGCAAAAGCGCACACCGTTTTATGTCGTTTCCCTGTTTCTGATTGCTGCATTCATGACAGCAGGCTGTGCCACAAAGGACGTAGTCAAGAAAGACGAAGGAATTGCCGCGCCGCCGGTTGCTACGCGGGTTGAGCCGCCAAAACCGGAGCAGCCGAAAGTGATCGAAAAACAGCCTGAGCAGACCGCTGCACCGCAACTGACGCCGATTCCTGAAACAGCCCGGTTGGAGCCGAAATCGATGTCAAACGAGCAGCTGCAATCCGCTCTGGCTACTGTCTATTTCGATTTTGATTCTGCCGGCCTGTCTGATTCATCACGCGGTACTCTTACTAAAAATGCCGAATTGTTGAAGAAAGAATCATCTGCCAAAATCCGTATTGAAGGCAACTGTGACGAACGGGGCTCATCCGAGTACAACCTTGCACTCGGCGAGCGCCGGACCAAAGTCGTTCATCAATATCTTGTCACCATGGGAGTGGAAGCGGCCCGGCTTACAACCGTGAGTTACGGAAATGAAAAACCGGCTGTTCAGGGAAGCAGTGAAGCAGCCTGGGCAAAAAATCGTCGTGCAGAATTTGCTGTTGTATCGCCCTGAAAGGCTGTAATGGCCGCCGTGGCAAACAGAACAACGGTTGAGACCATCAGTTGTTTAATTACCGGTTCCTCCGGTGCTGCATTTGTTGCGATTCCGATATCAGTTGACACTGTTTTTGGTATTACCTATACTACCATTTATGAAACCTGACATCGTTCTTGATACGAATGTTCTTGTCGCCGCGCTTAAATCTTCGCAGGGCACATCGTTTCGGCTGCTTTCGCTGCTGGAACGGGATCTTTTTACCGTGCATGTATCAACACCTCTCGTGACAGAATATGAAGCGGTTCTGAAGCGGGGCATAACGGCGCTGACGGCAGATGATATTGATGACGTCATTGACTTCCTTTGTTCAAAAGCGGTGCTGGACAAAATATTTTATCTGTGGCGACCGGTGCTGAAAGACCCGGATGATGATTTTGTTCTGGAACTGGCTGTTAAAGCCAACGCTACCATTGTCACCTGGAATGTAGCCGATTTTAAACAGACTGCGCGGTTTGGTATTGATGTCATGACCCCGCGTGATTTTCTAGCATCTCTGGAGGTTCAACCATGAGCGCAATCAGTGTCCGTCTTCCCGATTCTCTACATAATATGGCCCGTGATATTGCCAGCGAGGATCATGTTTCCCTTAACCAGTTTATCGCCTCGGCGGTGGCTGAAAAGATATCCGCACTTACAACAGAAACTTACCTTGCCGAGCGTGCCGCCCGTGGTTCTGCTGACAGGTTCCGCGCTGCCTTGGCAAAAGTGCCTGATGTTGAGCCGGATGCATTTGACAGATAAGTAACAACCCAACCGCCTACAACCCCAGCGAAGGAAAACGCACAAAGGGAGTGGCCTGTCCGGCTACTCCCTTTGTTTTTGGTGACACTGAATTACCGCTCGATCAGTGCTAGCCGACGCGCAGTTTCTTCGCGCGTCCGGTTGAGTGCGTAGTTCGCTGCTCTGTCTGCACATCCGCGTAGGAATCCAACAATTGCCGGATCATCCGCTGATATTGCGTATGATATTTTGATGCCTCTGTTTTGAAGAACTCGACGCTCTTCCTGCTGAGGGAAATCGTTACCTTGACTGATTCCTCACTGAAGGCAAGTTCAGCAGGAGATGGGAGAAAATCTCGTATAACCTTGATTTCTCCTAAAGGTTCATCGGTGTATTTTATTTTCGTGCTCATAAATCGCCTTTCCTTTCCGCCAGTAACCGGCACCAAATATGCGGATGACGTTATTTCGACAAGTAAATCGTACCGTGAGTATTCCGTCGCCAGCCTTGCCAAAACAGTAGTAACGCATTTCATCATCGCTGTGGTTTACGTCTTCAGCAATGATACGACGGGGATCAGCAAAGGCATATTGAGCCGATGAAAATGAGACTCCATGCTTTTGTTGATTTTCAGAATCCTTTTTAGCATCCCATTCAAAATGCGCTGTTTTCATAAGATCACCTTATCAGGAATCAAAGCAAAAAACCATACTATTATATGGTTAATAATATGGTTTAAATCAGCTTATGTTTTGTTCAGCGACCAAGGGGATATACAGCAGCTGTAAAATTCCGGAGGTATTTATGTATGCACTATTTTGTTGGTTTTGGTCTCCTCACTCTTCTCATTCCAGATCGGATTTTCCTTGTCGTCGGGATGCAGCTTAACCAGCTCAGCCGGATCAACGTGCCAGAATGACAAGTCGATAGCGCCATCGGCATAATTCTTTTTCTTGTCATGGGCAAACGGACACCACCAGTTCTCCACAATTTTTACCAGATATGCGGCATACGTGAAGAGGGCGACGCTCATCGGGCAATAGTGCTTGCAGTTGAGTACCCAGAAAATCCGGTAATGTGCCAGGTGAAACCGGGAAATATTGATAGCCGGCTGATCTTTGTTTTCATGCCGGTGAGACACCCAGGCCGGGACAAAATCCCAATATGACTTTATGTCCATGCCGCCGACATATTTCAGATGCGTCTTGACCAGGAAAATTCCGATAATCACAAATGGAACTGTCGTAATAATAGGAAGATATATCAGAGGAACACCGACAACAACTTTCCAGAATGGTCGTTTTACATAGTTGCAGCCTATTATTACTCTGTCCATTACGTTTCCTTTTGCTGCTATTGAATAGCCCGAGAAAAAACAGGGCGCACCGAAATGCGCCCTGTTACTGAATTCAGCTTCTTTTCCTGAACATAGTTATTTATTCATCATCTTTTTCGGATGTTTTTTGTCTGCATGCTTCATGGACATCATGCTTTTCATTTTGTTGAACTGTTCGTCAGTCAACATGCCGCGCACTTCCTTCATGGTTTTAATCATTTCCAGATGCTGAGCTGTCATCAGGTCGGCAATCTTCCTGACTGCGGCGTTTGCCTTATCCAGATCGAAATCTTTCACTTCCATAATTTCCATAAGATCTAGTTCAGCAATCTTTACATCAGCTTTGTCCCGCACCATTTTCTTTTGCATTTCGCGGTGCAGGGGCTTCATTTTTGCCAATTGGGCCTCGGTCAGACCGATCTTCTCGGCATGTTCAACGCACTTGTCCATCATGCTGCTCATTTTGTCCATGTGACACTGATCCATCATTGATCCATGGGCTCCCTTGTGCTCATCCATGTTCATATCTTTCATCTGTGAATAGGCGGTTACCGGTGAATTGAATGCCATCATAACAACTGCTGCTACCATCAAAGCAATCGAGTTTCCTGTTTTCATGTATTGATCTCCTTTAAAGGTCTTGGATTACTTTCCAAGGACTTTTTTGACCTGACCTATTTTATCCTGAATCTGACCTGCAAGCTTTTCGTCGGCACCTTCATTTTCCAGCCGTTTATTATCACTTACTATCCCGGCAATTTCCTTAACCGCGCCCTTCACAGCGTGTATTGTTCCCTGTACCTGATCCTTCGTACTTGATTTCATGGTATTCTCCTTTAGGATGGCGACGTTTGTGTTAAACAGATATTTTTGACAAAGTTTAATTCTGCCTTACTTGGTTGCGGGTTTGGCCGCTTCTTTTGCAGCATTTACATCGACTGCAGCTTTTTCTTTGGCAGCTTTTTCGTTCGTTATTGCCTTTTCTTTCGCTGCTTTTGCATCCTGTTTCGCTTTTATTTTTGCCGCTTTGGCTTCTTCCTTAACTTTCAATTTTTCCGCTTTTGCTTCTGCCGCAGTTTTAACTTTTGCTGCTTTTGCATCTTTCAGAACTGCATCCGCAGAATCAGTGGCGGTGATACGGTCGCCAGGTGCGGCTGTTTTGGGAGCTTCAGCTGCAAATACTGCGGCGGCTAATGACAGTGCGATGAGTGTGCTGGTTGTTGCGCATAGAATTCTTTTCATGGTGGTCTTCCTTTTGTTGGGGTTTGTATCGTTAATGTCAGGTCCCGGAAAAGAGGCCAAAATTAACGAGTCAGGTGAAAATCAATTGAACCTGGAAAAAGCATTTGAAACACAGAGCAACAGAGTAACTGAGCAAAAGCAAAGATGATTTCAGGCTAAAACCAGGAAAAGTCTCTCACCATTCTGGTTATACCTGTTGTTGATGTAACTGTTTAATTTCTCTGTTGCTCAGTTGCTCCGTGGTTCATTAACTGCCGTTTTTAGGATGAGGTGTTATGCTCCTGTCTGTAGTCTCTGTCGCGGGTTTCCTGATACAGTCCATGTCAGATCCACCCGCCGGAGTACTGCCGACTTTCACAAAGATCATGTCGAAAGAGCTATTCAGTTTATTAAACGTTTCATCCATCCGGTCTCTTGGGCTGAATATCATGGCTGCACCACCTTAATCGGTAATCGTTCAGTATCTGAATCCGATGTCTGCTGTCGCAACAAACCCATCCAGTCTGATATGCTGGCCGCCGAAAGAAGGGTTGGCCCAGAGGTCTTCAAATTTTTTTATGCTTGAAAAGCTTCAAAATTGCCGTTGTTGCCGGTAAAGCATTGATCAAGCCCCATATTTTTCATGTCACGCTGAAGATTGTCGGGCATGTTGCACAATTCCGTCTGAACTCCCCTGAATCTGGCGCACTGCATCCAGACATACAACAGCTGCAGGCCGCCAACGTCTAACGACTTGATTTTTTTGCAATCGATCCTGATGTTCTTCACAACGAGTAACTCTGTCTTGCGCAGAGTAACCGCCAGTGTGTTGATAATATTCTGAGTCACTCCCGAGTGGGTCAGGTCGCCCTGTAGATGCGCAATGGTCCCTTTTAATCGAATAGCCATACAACCTCCTGAATTATTCCAGTACATGTAATTTCACAGACAGCGAGATACGGCTCGTTTTTCAAAGTATGTAACGGCAACTACCGTGCCGGAAAATATGTGTGGAATGTGATGGCGTAACAGGCTGATTATGAAGAGAAACATGTGCAGATGATGAGTAGAGGGGGGAGAAAACCGTCATTAATAACTGTCGTGTTTGACAAATCCACAATATATGACGGTGGGCTGGACTGTTGCCGGTTGGAGTGATGCTGGAGTCTGAGGATATTCAATCAGCTGTTCTTATAAAATAAATCCCCGCTCCATAAAGAAGAAGGGACTGAAGGGAGATGATGTATCAGATATATAGGTGTTCCTCCGCTTCAAATGCTTCCGCAAACCGTTCATGAATTTCACGAAACGCACCTAGTACGAGCGGATCAAAGTGGTGCGGAAGTGTGCGGCCGTCTCCTTCAAGAATGATGCGGCAGGTTGTTTCATGATCGAAGGCGGGTTTGTAACAGCGGGCGTTGCGCAGCGCATCATATTGATCGGCCAGAGTGAGAATGCGCCCTTCGACCGGAATCTGCTCACCGGAGAGGCCCTGGGGGTAGCCGCTGCCGTCGAAACGTTCGTGATGGCTGAGGGCAATCCGGTCCGCCATGCTCATGCGATGGTGCCCACCGATTATTTTTGAGCCATGCAGGGTATGCGCCTTCATTTCCAGCCACTCTTCATCGTTCAGCTTGCCGGGTTTTTTGAGGATGGCCGGAGAGACGTGGATTTTGCCCACATCATGCAACGCCGCCTGAATGCGGATCGCCTGAATAAACTTTTCGGAAAACCCGAGCTGTCTGGCTAGCAGCGCACAATAATTGCCGACTCGGAGGATATGGTCTCCGGTATCATCGTCGTTTGCCTCTGATGCCCGGGCAAGGGCAAAGACGGTGTATTCGAATGCCGATTCCGTATCTTTGACCTGCTCTGCGAGGGATCTCAGGAAAAGGCTTTGCGTCACCACGCTGCTTAACACCGTTGCATCATACGAGGTAACTTCCCGACCGTAATTAAGGGCAATGAGGCAGAAATTCTCGTTGGCGTAGCGGACCATATTTGAAACCGGTATGGCGTGCTTTTCAAGCTCTCCTACAAGTTTTGATTCTCGTAAATCCGGGCCGATTTCATTGTAAAATTCCATGTCCGGACTGCCGCTCCCGGAAAAGGCGTACGAGTGGCCAATATCCATGATGATGTTGTTTCTTTCGACATTTTTACCGGTCGAATAAAAGCGTAGCCATTGACTGATGCCATTCTGATCGACCATGCCGATAACAACGATTTCAGGGCTATTGGATAAATCGAATCTGCCTCTGATAATCTGCTGCACGATGCTGTCTATCTTTTCCAGGAAATTGAATGAGGCCGGATCAAAACTGATGATGACCTGTTCACCAAAAGCACTCAGTTTGGATATGTTGTGGTAGGCTGACTGAAGCTGGTCGTTCAGAGTCTTGACATGCAGAAGCATCGTTATCCTGGCCAGCACTTCACTGACATTAAACGGTTTGGAGATAAAATCCTCTGCCCCGGCTTCTATTCCCTGTATTCGACTTCTCGTATCTGATAATGCCGTGATCATGATGACCGGGATTGAACCGCGATCCACATCTGATTTGATCCGGCGGCAAACCTCAAAGCCATCCATAACCGGCATCATCACATCCAAAAGACAGATGTCTATCCGTTTGGTGCGAAGTTTTTGCAGCGCGACGCGGCCATTTATGGCGGTGATGACTTCATACCCGCGCGGAGTCAGCATGGCCTCCAGCAGACTGAGATTTGAAGGCTCGTCATCGACGCAGAGGATTCTCGTCATACAACTGTTCATAGGTGTTCATCTCCCTGTATCCAGCGGTCAATCAAGGCGGGAAGCTCGCGGGTATTGACCGGTTTGGACAGGTAATCGTTGAACCCGGCCGCAAGGAACTTTTCCTGGTCCCCCTGCATGGCAAAGGAGGTCAGAGCGATGATCTTCAGGCTGCTGGTTGCCGGATCACCCCTCAGGACGGCGCTTGCGGTCATGCCGTCCATGCCGGGCATCTGGATATCCATCAAAATCAGGTCCGGCATCAGTTCCCTGGCCAGGGTTACCCCCTCCTGGCCGTCAGTTGCTACCGATACCTCATAGCCGTGGAATACCAGAATATCCCAGAGAAGGCCGCGATTATTGGCGTTGTCTTCAACTATTAATATCTTGTATGGCATGGCTGTTATCTCCTGAAATCAATGGTATGTTTTTTGATCTGATGGCGCTTTCGACAAGTCGGATTAAATCATCTGTCGGCAGATTGCCTTTATTGACGATTCGCCAGACCTTTCCTGCCAGTCGTGCTTCGCCGGCAATTGAAAGATCCATCGCAGTCAACACAAGAATAGGTGCGTTATGGACAGAATTCACATTGTGCAGATGGGCGGCTACTTCGAAACCGTTCATGCCCGGCATCACCAGGTCAAGGATAATCAGGTCCGGTTTGCCTTGCAGCGCCATCTCAATACCCTCTATCCCGTTATCCGCCCGCAGCACCCGATACCCTCTGCTCTGCAGGGCGCATCTTAGCGAGGCCTGTGTAAGCGGGTCGTCCTCAATCAGTAAAATGGTGCTGTCGCAGCCGGGCGTAATTATCTGCAGGGCAGGATAGGGCTCCTTTGTTATGTTTTGTGACAGCGGAATGGTGAAGCAGAACCGGCTTCCTGCGCCGAATGTGCTTTCCACCCAGACCCTGCCGCCGTGCAGTTCTACCAGCTGTCTGGTCAAAGCAAGGCCGAGACCGGTCCCTTCAAACTCTTTGGTATATACGGATTCCAGTTGCGTGAAGGTCTGGAACAGTCTCGGAAGGTCTTCTTCCCTGATTCCCATACCGGTGTCGGCCACGGTGATCTGGATAAAGCCGCCGTCGCTAACGGCACTCACGTCTACGGCGCCACCTGCCGGTGTAAACTTGACCGCATTTGAGACCAGATTGAACATGATCTGCTTCACTTTCCTCTGGTCCGCCTCAATGTTCACATCAGCCTCGGGGCACAGATCCAGGCGCAGGTTGATGGCACCCTTCAGGGCCCGTTCTCTGAGCATTGTCAGAGATGAATCCAGTGTATCCCGAAGTGAAAAAGTGCTCAGATCAAGCTCCATCTTGCCCGACTCCACCTTGGAGAGATCGAGGATGTCGTTGATCAGGGAGAGCAGGTGTCTGCCGCTGGTAAGGATGTTATTTACATAGCTCTGCTGTTTTTCATTGATCGGCCCGAACAGCTGGTCTTGCAGCACTTCGGAAAATCCGATAACCGAGTTGAGCGGGGTGCGCAGTTCATGGCTCATGTTGGCCAGAAATTCTGATTTGGCGAGATTGGTTTTTTCCGCCATGGACCAGGCGCTTTCAAGTTCGACAGTTTTTTCCTGCAGAACCTGATCAAGGCGCTTCCGTTCCGTGATGTCGCGCGCAGCCGCGAAAACGCCCTGCAGCTTCCTGTCCCGATCATAAAATGTGGTGGCATTGAAGGAAACAACCGTTTCCTTGCCGTCCCTGGCGCGTGCGGTGAGCTCGTAGTTGGTAATTTTCTTTTCACTCAGAGCCAGCTTGATACTCATCTCGGCCCGATCAGGATCGGTGAAATAATTTTTGAACGGTGCGCCGATCAGCTCGTCGCGTGTGCAGCCGGTAAGTACCTCCATCTGTTTGTTGACGTCGGAGACGATGCCGGACAGATCGGTGGTCATGATTGCGTCGATGTTCGATTCGAACAGTGAACGAGTGTAAAACTGGTGGTCGCGCAGGCGCTGGCTGAGCTGCATCTGCTCTGCTTCGATCTGCTTGCGCGCCGTATTGTCGGTGCCGATCAGCAGATAGCCGATGATGGTATTCTGCTCATCACGCAGGGCCGTGACCGATACCACCGCCGGGAAACGGCTGCCGTCCTTGCGGATATAGGTCAGTTCATAAATATCCTCAATGCCGCGCGATGCCTTGAAAACCAGCGCTTCGAAGCCTGGAGTAATCGGAGTGTCGAGCTCGATGCTGAGCGTTTTGGCACGTGCTATAACCTCATGAGGATCGGAAATATCGGCCGGAGTAATCTTGTTCATCACCTCGGCGGCGGTGTAGCCGAGCATTCGCTCGGCACCGACGTTGAAGATCTGGATGACACCTTTTGCGTCGGTGGCGATACTGGAAAAGTTGGCGCTGTTGAAAATTGCGCTCTGCAGTGCACCTGCCTTGAGCAGCGCTTCTTCGGCCTGCTTGCGCGCCGTGTTGTCGGTGCCGATCAGCAGATAGCCGATGATGGCATCCTGTGCATCACGCAGGGCCGTGATCGATACCACCGCTGGAAAGCGGCTGCCGTCCTTGCGGAAGTAGGTCAACTCATAGATGTCCTCAATGCCGCGCGATGCTTTAAAGACCAACGCCTCGAAACCGGGAGTAATCGGAGTCCCGAGTTCCACGCTCAATGCTTCAGCCCGTGCGATTACTTCCTGAGGATCGGAAATGTCAGCCGGAGTAATCTTGTTCATCACCTCGTCAGCTGTATAACCCAGCATTCGCTCGGCACCGACGTTGAAAATCTGGATGACACCCTTTGCGTCGGTGGCGATACTGGAAAAGTTGGCGCTGTTGAAAATAGCGCTCTGTAGCGCACCTGCCTTGAGCAGCGCTTCTTCGGCCTTCTTGCGCGCTGTGTTGTCGGTGCCGATCAGCAGATAGCCGATGATGGTGTTCTGCTCATCACGCAGGGCCGTGACTGACACCACCGCCGGAAAGCGGCTGCCGTCCTTGCGGATGTAGGTCAG
>JANXZX010000108.1 GCA_025355325.1 Geobacteraceae bacterium | reverse complement strand
GGCAAATCGCTGGTGGAAGATGAGCTGATTGCGACTGCCCGCACCTTCATGGAAACGGCGCGAGAAAAAGGTGTCATGTTCTATCTGCCGGTGGACTGCGTCGTTGCCAACGCTTTCGAGGCCAACGCAACCAATTTTATCACTACTGCCCAGGAAATCCCCGCCGGTTGGATGGCTCTCGATATCGGTCCGGCGACCACAACCCTGTTTGCAGAAACCCTGCGTGATGCAAAAACTGTTATCTGGAACGGTCCAATGGGTGTTTTTGAAATGGACGCTTTCTGTCGCGGGACGTATGCAATTGCCGAGGCTGTTGCCAATTGTTTTGCCACCACCATTATCGGCGGGGGAGATACAGATTCAGCAGTGCGTAAAGCGGGTGTTGAAAACAGGGTCAGTTATATTTCAACCGGTGGTGGAGCCTTCCTGGAACTGCTGGAAGGAAAAACACTGCCAGGCGTCAATGCGCTTGAAGTATCAGTTAAATAAAAGGGGAATCTCATGCGAAGACCTGTCATAGCTGGAAACTGGAAACTCTTTAAGACAATTGCAGAAGCTGTTTCAATGGTAAATGAACTTAAACCACTGGTGGCAAAGTGTCAGGATGTTGAAATCGTTGTTGCGCCGGTATTCACGGCATTAAGCCGTGTAGCTGACGCTTTGGCCGGATCGAATGTCAAGCTGTCGGCTCAGGATTGTTATTGGGAAGAAGAGGGGGCATTTACCGGAGAAGTTGCGCCAAAGCTCTTGAAAGACGCCGGCTGCGGTTATGTAATAGTTGGCCATTCGGAGCGTCGTCAGTATTTCGGCGAGACGGACCAGACCGTCAACAAGAAGGCAAAAGCTGCCATCGCCGCCGGTTTGAATGCCATCGTCTGTGTTGGTGAATCTCTGGCAGAACGGGAGTCAGATAAAACCTTTTCCGTTATTGAAACACAGATACAGGGCGGATTGTCCGGGTTTTCCGCTGACGCGTTTGATCAGATTGTCATCGCATATGAGCCGGTGTGGGCTATTGGCACCGGTAAAACGGCAAGTGATGCCCAGGCGCAGGAGGTTCACGCTTTTATCCGTCAATTAATCGCCCGACTGTTCAATCAGTCGATTGCCGATGCCGTCCGCATTCTTTATGGCGGCAGCGTAAAGCCGGACAATGTAAAAGGACTGATGGCCCAGCCAGACATTGATGGTGCGCTTGTTGGCGGGGCAAGTCTGAAGGCGGATTCTTTTGCGGCGATAGCCGCATTCAATGCTTTATAATTTGCAGATAATCAGTTTTGTGAACGTGGCTGGCTTAACTTATAACTTTACAAATAATTAATTGCTGTGATATAGATGCTTACTTAATTCGTTGCTAGGGGATCTGGGATGATAATTGTTCTTACATTTTTGCATGTACTTGTTAGTTTGTTTTTGATTGGTGTTGTCTTGCTGCAATCCGGAAAAGGTGCCGAAATGGGTGCTTCGTTCGGCAGCAGCGGAAGTCAGTCCGTTTTTGGTGCGGGCGGTGGAACATCCTTCCTGAGTAAACTGACCACCAGCGCTGCTGTTATCTTTATGTTGACATCATTGACTCTGGCTTACGTTTCCGGTCAGCCTTCATCCTCTTCCATGATGTCCGGAAAAGGGAAATCAGCTCCTGTTCAGGCCCCAGCTGCTGCACCGGCTACTCAGAAAGCAGAACCTGCACCGGTTTCTGCGGTTCCCGCAGCACCTGCTGCTGCTCCAGCCCAGAAAAAATAAATTGATTATCTGAGCGTACTGTGTTAGAAAAACAAGCTCTAAAGCCGAAGTGGTGGAATTGGTAGACACACCATCTTGAGGGGGTGGCGGGCAACCGCCCATGCGAGTTCGAGTCTCGCCTTCGGCACCATAAGTTATTGAAAAGCTTCCTATCTTGTTGAGAGTGGGGAGCTTTTCTTTTTTCTGCTCATGATCATCCTCAGTTCTTCTTTGTTGTCCCTTATCTTTGCCACACGGGGATAACATTATGGATACTCCAAACCTGTATCTGAGGAGTGGTATGCTCACTACTGAACAGATACGGAAGCTTATTGGCAACTACAAACACAAGAGACTTATAAAATGAAAGAGGAAAGAGACAATTTATAGTTTGCATTATGAGGGCGTGGAGTTTCATACTCTTGCCCTGTCATCAAACCAATAGGAGATAAACATTGAGTAAATTAACCAAGGGTGATTGTGTCGCAATATTCGGCAGAGAATGGGGAGAATCTGAAGGTATCCGTACAGCAGCAGACATGGCGAAACCAGCAACCATTGAGCAGCAGAAACTAGCAGAATGGACAATGAATGCTACAAAGCCTAAAAATGAGGTACGTGTTGATAAGTACAAGACAGAGCTAAAGGTAGTTCGGAAAGTAAAGCCACAATGAATAATTGACCCAAATATGGGCAGTCCCGCAACAATTAAGTGGGGATGGTAGATACACCCTCTTGAGGGGGTGGCGGGCAACCGCCCATGCGAGTTCGAGTTTCGCCTTCGGCACCATTTAATGATAGTATCAGGCATTTATCTGATATGAACTATAAGAACCTGCTTTTGTTACAGTTTGCTCTGTAAGAAAAGCAGGTTCTTTTATGCCCGAAAAATGCATTTAATCCCAGGCGCCGTCCAGCACCAGAGCGCCCCAGTAAAAAGGATTAGGATAGGTGAGCTTCAGTTTCAGCTTTGCCTCACGCAAGGCTTCCCCCTTGGTCTTACCCCCCAGATATCCTAGATAAAAATTATCAATCAGGTCAACTGTCTGTTTACTGGCAATGCTCCACATACTTGCAATCACGCTCTTTGCGCCGGCAAGAATCATGGATCTTTTTATGCCGACAATGCCGTCACCTGCCTCCACATCTCCTACGCCGGTATTACAGGCGGAGAGAACCACCAGGCCAGTATCCTTGAGGTCAAGCGAGAGCATCTTTTGCGCGGTGACGATACCGACATCCGAGTTAATAGACATGGAATGGTTTGCTCCCGCCAGTACAATTCCGGATCTAAGCAGCGGATTGTCAACGTTGGCATTTTCATCAAGCCCGAAACCCCCATCTGGTTTGTCGTTTCCGCCCGAAGCAAGCGACGGTTTTTTGAGATAATAACCATGAGTCGCTATATGCAGGACGTTCGGCGATACGATAGAAAAGAGGTTCCGCTCCGAGGCCTTGGCACCCTGGAAAAGTTGGAATTGGAGCGCTTTATTTACTGCCACCTTTTCAGCGATGCATTCCGCTTCTCGAGAAGTGTCCTGAAGCCTTGAAAACTTTTGCTGTCCAAAGTCCAAGGCGTATCGGTACGAGAACGAAGCGGTGTTTGGTGCTTTTTCTCCTATCCCGTCATAATCGGGGTCGGCAAAAACAGCCACAAGGTTATTTGCCGGTTTTGTTGTGGGGCGATTGATAATGTCCCTTGCGGAGCTGAGAGTTCTGATCCGGTACTTGTCGATCAGGAAGTCGCCATCCGGGGTAAGCATCACCTCAAACGGTATCAGGTTGAGCAGGCCGTCAGGACTGATAACCAGTTCCCGGTAAGACGATATACTCTGTTCCAACGGAGAGAGCACCTTTATATACAGGTCCTTACCTAAATCCCGCAGCCTTCTTTCGCTTGGAGCAAACCCTGAAGAAGTGCTTGCCGCTATTTCTCTGCTGTATTTTTTTACAAGGTTATCGATATCATCCGCTTTACCAAGATCTACAAGTTTTATTGCCGGCTCCGATCCGTTGGTGAAAACGAAGGCAAGATAACGATAGCCCTTCGTCTTTTCTGTAAGCGGTTCAAAATCCCTTACCCGGGCGAAATCGATGTATGCCTCCTCCCTGGCCAGACTTCGCGCCAGTGATCGAGAATCTACGTTGTTCATTTGCCCGGTAAAGAGATTGCGTATCTTGGCTGCGTCATGATCTTTTGATTGTAAGGCAGAGATCTGCCTGAACTTCTCAATGTCCATAACTATACCTTTGTATTTAAGCCAGGTATCAAAGATGTTACCTACTTTGCTGTTATCACCTGCCATATGGTCAACTGCGTTGATAATCAGGCAGTCAAACAGGTAACGCTGACGCTCCAGGTATTTAAACGACTCATTCTCTCCAAGGCTGTACAATTCGTCTATCATGTTGTCATAGCGGTTCTTCATGGTCTGATTCATAACGTCATATGATTTGGAGTATTTTCCTTCGTTCGCCAGCAATTGCCCCCACATGGATGAAATTGCCGACATCGCAATATTTTCCCTGCCTTTCAACGAAACAGCCTTCAGGTAAGCCGCTTCCATCATCTCGACCGCTTCGGTTTTTTTTCCGTTTAGATACAGGGCAACGGCGTATTCCGCACTGGCTTTGACCAGATCCATGGGCTTCCCTTGGCGATGCATTTCGGTTAACTGGTACACGGTCTTAGCAATTTTTTCGGCCAGTTCTTTCCTGTCGGTTAACAGGTATACCCGGAAGAGTCCTTTATAAGGCGGCACAAGCACTTCAGCTTCCTTCCCGTATTTTGCGCTGAAGGCATCGACTATCTCCTGGAAACCTTGTTCGGCCAGGTGCAGTTCTCCCGTCCGCAAGCGAAGGGAGGCCAAGTCCAATTTTGCCGCGAGTACTGAGTCACTTCCGAGTACCTGTTCATTTGCCTTTGCAATGCCCAAGGCGCTCTGGCCGTACTTCTCGGCTTTCTGGTAATCGCCCATCATTTCGTACACATGAAACATATTCTGGTAGACACCGCCCAGGTCGGAGGAATCCTTTCCCCCGACCTTCTTCACCCGCTCGACCAGTTCTTCAAGCAGGATTTTGGCCTTTGTCAGGTCACCGATGCCGATGTACATTGTGGAAAGTCGGAAGGCCGTCAAAATGTAAGTTTTGTTGTCCCTGGAACGCGGGGGGAATGACGCCAGGAGCTTTTCGGTAAGCAGAGCTGCGGTCTGGTCATCATGGAAATGTTGGCTGAAAATCTGTATCAGTTTCTGATATGACTCCACCTTGAGTCTTTGGGTAAGCTTCTCTCTGTCCAGAAGAACAATTGCTTTTTGAAAGCTCTCGCGGGCAGTATTATTCTCATTTAAAGATCCCGTTAGCATGCCGTAATCAAGGTAGGCCTTTATGAAAAAGGGGAGCGTGTCCGGATTCTTTGCCAGATCTATGGTGTCAGCAATTTTGATGGTTTCCGCCATATATTTTTTTGCATTTATCAAATCTCCACTACCACCACAGGCTTTCCCTGCGTTGAATAATATCAGTGCATGATCGCCTGGGAGATCCTTATTGAGAACTTTGCTTATCGCTATAAGAGCCTCGGCAACAGGCACTGCTTTTTTGAACTCTCTGGTGATCATATATCGCTGAAATTTTTTGGCTAATTCGGAAACTTTCTTCAGTTGTTCTGTTGATTTGTCGGCGAGTATGTCGGTGACGAGTTGCTGGTAGTTGGTTGTATCTCCCGGTTCATCAGCCGCCTCACTCACAGATGGCAAAAACAATCCTGTCATCATGTAAATCATCACAGTGATTATCAGCATGTTAGTCTGCCTCATGGTGTCTCTCCTATTGATGCTCATATAATGCGCCCAGACGGTATATCACCCAGAATGAACCAGCGTCAACAGCAGAGCATTGCATGACGCTGCCGGCTAATGTGAGGTGGGAACCGACCTCCACAGTTTGATATTCTTTGCCAAATAGCAACACGTACTGTATATAAGCGAAATCTTCAAAAGACTCTCCTCCAAATCACACTGATTATCCAACTGACGACTGACCATATAACGTTGACAATATATGATTTTGCCTTTGTTTATTCAAAAAATGGAGGAACCACATGGATACCAAATCATTCATCTGGAATTACATGAAAGGTTAACGGCGTGGCATCTTTGATAGAAAAATTTATTTATGTGATTCTTCCGGTTGCATGTGCACTCGTCTTGATCGCAAGTGAGCCATTCTGGGGGCATCTTGAATTCAAGGCATATGATACGAAGGTGAACCTGTGCCGTTTTCTTGGTTTGGGGCACCAGCAGCCGACCGGCAGAGTTGTCATGGTAGCAATTGAGGAGCATGCCGCTCTCAAAAAGAAGCCATTTATTTTCTGGTACCCGGATCTGGGAAGGTTCATCAAAATTGCTGTTCAGGCAAAATCTGCGGCTGTAGGTCTTGATCTGATACCTGTACATTCCCTTGAGCAGAAAATGGCTGAAAGTTTCACCGGGATGGACGGGAATATTCCCTCAACGGCAGTGCTCAATGATGTCGGACGTCAGTTGGATTATGCGCTGGTATCCGGTCTGATGAAATCCTCACGTGACACGGTTATTGTTCAGGGGGTGTCCGGTTCCCTGGTGCCGTTTTATTATGACTTGATGGCTTTCATGGATAATGTAAAGCCAGCTTCAATGCGTGTCGATACTGATAGTGACGGCATTCTCCGGTCTGAAATCCGTAATCTGGAAAAAGATCAGGAAGGGTTTGTCGCCCAACTGAACAATGCAACCGGATCTACGGCGCCTGTTCCTGACCGTTTCAGGATTAATTTTAATTTTATCGATAAAATTCCTGTTTATCAGTTTGAAGATATCCTGGACGGAAAGGTTGATCGGACCAAACTAAAAGACAAACTGATTATTCTTGGCGTGGAAAGCAAGCATGAAGACGTTCACGAAACCCCTGTGGGAGTACGGTCAGGAGCGCTGATACATGCCGCCGGCCTTGAAACGCTGCTGACCCGCACCTTTCCTCTGTCACCGGGGATGCCGGTACGTATTTCGCTGCTGCTGGCACTGTGCTTTGCATCGTTACCTTTTACCCGCTTCAGATTGCCGCTCCATTCGTTTTTCTGCATTTTCGCAATGCTGCTGATCTACTTCATCGGTAATGTTGTCTTATTCTCTCATGGCTATGATCTGCCTATGTTTCCTCATTTGTTAGCTCCTGTTGCCGTATTCACGGTAAGTTATCTTTATAGATATATGGTTGAGGAACGTGGCAAGCGCCAATTGTACAAAACCTTCAGCTACTATGTTGACCCGAGCATTATTGACCAGTTGGTTACCCAGGATGCTCAATCGCTCATGAAGGGGGAACGCCACGATGTGTGTGTAATGTTCCTTGATATCCGAGGTTTTACAGCTCTGTCAGAAAAAATTTCCTCTGAATCACTGGTTGCCATGCTTAATATATTCTTTGGTAAGGTGAGTGAAGTGGTGCAGACTAATCAGGGGTTTGTCAACAAGTTCATCGGGGACGGTATTCTGGCTTTTTTTGCAGTTGGAGATCGTTATGTGGACGATTCGCTGCGCGCTTCGAGGGAAATCTGCCAGGTTACTGACATGATTAACCAGTCTGCTGTACTTGCTCCTTATATCGGAGATCACAAGGTTGCAATAGGTATCGGGCTTCACGTGGGCAGTGTGATTTTGGGAAATGTCGGTTCAGAACGGAAGCTGGATTTTACAGTTATTGGTCCGCCGGTAAATACCGCTTCGCGGATAGAGTCGCTTACCAAACAATATGACCGAATGGTTTTAGTCAGCGAGGTTGTGACCCGGTCGGCATCTGATGTTTTTACTTTTGAAAGCCTGGGTCGGGCTGAGGTCAAAGGGATTGAGAATGGCGTTGAAATTTATGCTCTTAATATGTGACAAATATTGTTAAATTATGACGGTCAATTAATTGGCTGGTAAAGGAGAAGTTATATGAGTGCTCGCATCCTTAAGGTTACAATCACACTTTTACTTATTGCCGCTCCGGTTTTTGCTGCTGATACTGTTTGGAAAATATTTGATATCAAAGGTAAAGCAAGTGTGAAAACAGACAAGTCGGCACACTCCCTATCCAACGATAAAAATCTGCTTGAAACAGTCCGCAAGGGAAGCCTCGTAAAGGTTGACGGCAGCGGCAAGGTAGTAATAGTTTCGCTGAAAACCCGTCAGGCATTTGAAGTTGGAGATAACAGTGAGGCGGTGGTTGAGGATGATCAAGTGCGAGCTCTTAAAGGAAGTGTTTCTGTAAAAAAGGGTTTTACGCTTCCAAAGGGAAATGTTGGCAAGATGGGGGGAATCGTCATGAGGGGCACCGGCAATACACGCAGTTGCCTGAAAGCACTGTCGCCAATCAATACGGCCATTATCGATATGACGCCGGAACTGGTCTGGGAAAATAACTGCGACGGCTTGAAGCAGGTAACGATCACTCTGTTGGCCGATGAAAAAGTCGTTCACTCGGCGGAAACCGGTGATAACTCCTTCAAAATTCCATCCGGTGTGGTTCAGCCCGGCAACCGCTACATGTGGCTCGTTGATGGGGGAGCAAATTTTGATATGGCAAGTGGAATTTTTACCGTTCTTACCGAGGCGGATAAAAAAGAGGTGCTTGACAGAATGGCTGCCTATGCCCAGGAGGGTGGCGATGATGTGGCGGTGATAATTTCATATATTTACTTCCTTGACGGTAAGGGTATGCACGAACTTACCAGTCAGGAAAGCGGGAAAATCAAGCAACGCTTCCCCGGCGCAGAGGGACTTAAGGAGCTGCCGTGAGGAAACCGCGTTTACATAATCTTATTCCGGTATTTCTGTTTTTGCTGGCATCAGGATGGCTAAGTGGCGCTAATGCCCAGGATCCTGCAGGTAAAGTGGCTGCAACAGAGGCCTCATCGACCCGGGAGGCCATGCGAAACCTGTTGGGAAAACACTCCCCGTACCCTTTTTACTTTAGCTGATTGACTTCTACAGGTTCAAGGCTATGCTTTCCTCAATCATCATCCAAGGAGGCAACATGGACGAGAACGCTATACAGACTTTAAGAGAGGCTATAAGCAGACACGGCAAGCCCTCAGCAGTTGGCAATATGTTTCTGAAGGCATTGCTTGCCGAAGGATACTCCCGGCAAGAAATCATGAAGGTAACTCACACGATGGAGACACTGCTGCTTGTAGATGAGCTTCATGAAAGTGAAAGTGGGTGAATGGTATGTTCACGTACTCGCTTTGCAACACATCATCCGCCTCCCACTTCACTTCTTCTTAGTAGCCTTAACAGGTGCAGCTGCTTTCTTCCTGTCAGCAAACAGCGGAGACTTGTTTTTACCAGCAGTTACAGGTACCTTTGCCTTTGCTGCCGGTGCCTTTGTTTTAACAGCCGGTGCAACTGGGGCAACAACCACAACCGGCTTGGCGTTTTTTGCTGCACGAACTGCTCTGGCTTTAGCAAGTATCTCTCCCTGTCCTCTGTCAAGAGCATCCTTCTTTCTCTGTTCTGAATATGCAGTTGCTACCAGAGTATATTTAGCAGGTATGCTGAACTGTTTCCTATATGCTCCTGGTTTGAGATCATGAGCTATTAGTAGATGTCTCTTGAGAGTTTTAAAGCTTTTGTTGCAAATGAGGCAGACAACTTCATCCTTCTTGAAGTATTGTTTAAAGTTGATCTTCTGAGGTTTGGCTTCTTCTGCCGGTGCCTGTGTAGTTGGCTGAACATCTCCTGCTTCTACGCCCTTCAGGAATGAATAGATCATATTCATTTCCTGCTGGAACTCTTCTGTAGACATTTCTTTTTTTGTTGCTCTTGCCGTGATAATTTGCGCTGTTAGTTCTGTCAGGTTTGACATAGTGTGACTCCTCTCAATATGAGTACTTCTTGTCTTCAGATAATACATGATTTAGTAACCAATTCCAAGATATACAATAAGTTTTTTTATACAACAATGTTATTTGAGTCTATTCGATGTTGTAGTGACAAGATACTGTCTTTGAATAGCTCATACACATATGCGTGTTTTTCGGCGTCAACGTATCCTTTGCACCGCATATATTGTTCTTTAGATGAATAATGGTAGTGTAGTGTTTAGCTCTTCACAAGTTTCTCCGTCCTGTACATAATGACTTCAGCCTCAGCCATAATTTTACCATCAAGCTCAATCCGTCCCATGACATCCACAAGGCGTTTCCGTTCACCTACTACCTCACCGATTACGGTAACAACAGAGCCAGTGGGGACGGGGGCCTTGTATCGTATTCTGATTTCGCTGGTAACAACCGAGAGCCCGCAGCACATACATGCCTGGGCACAGATTTCGTCCAACAGGGCCGAAATAATACCGCCGTGAGTAATGCCCTGCCAACCTTGGAACTCCTCTCTTATACGTATCTGTGTCTCTGCGCGGCGTCGATCAGAATCAGTTGTAAAAACGGCGTTGAGCCCAATCGGGTTGTCTTTGCCACAGATGAAACAGCGGCCATCATCAATAATCTGCACAGTATGTTCTCCTCGAAAGTATGTCTTGGTGCATCATGTTCAGCTTAATAGCCAGTGGCTGAATGTTGGTCACACCTGCATGATAGTAAAGTTGCTTTCCATTATCCTTTCATACAATTTTCTGCTATGAAAACATATTGAATTTCTTTCAGTAGTGTCAGTAACTAATTACATTACATCGGTTCAAGATATGGTGCTTTCTCGTTCATTAAAAAGGAATTTTCCATTAAAAACAGGCACTTATCTCATAGGCCGAGCATCAAGCGGGAGATATTTCAAAGTAGCGTTCGGTTAACTTTGATTGTTGCGGTCATTTTTAGCTTATTACTCTCCGCCATTCTCTATTTTTCCCAAATATCCAAGGCACATTCCGTCATAACTCGAACCAATCAGGGAGTCGCATTTTTTATCGATGGTTTCTTTTCCGAAATCATCAATACAATTGAAGCTCTTGACGAGAACATGGAGATCAGGGGTGCGATGGCGCTGGACACGGAGGCTTATCAGAGAATCCTTGACCGGTATCGGTTCATTTCAAAGGCCAACAGGAATATCACCTATGTCTATTCGGGGTATGAAAATGGTCTGATGCTGATTAATGACTATACTACGCCCAAAAAATATGACCCTGCCACTCGTCCCTGGTACAGGGCGGCAATGGCAAATAAACCTGAGACATCAATCGGTATGCCCTATCAGGATATACAATCAAAAAAGTGGCTGGTATCGACCGGCAAGGCTCTCAAGCAATCTGACGGCCGATATGGCGGCGTCGTCACTATTGATTGTTCCGTTGATCAGATTGCCAAGCTTATCACGCAGCATGATGAATATAAAACGGAATTCAGTTTTGTCATGGATCGGTCAGGGAAAATTATCATGCATCCTGATCAGTCCGTGGTGGGCACCTCCCCCGAGGAAATGAAGGACATCCTCCAGCAGGCCGGTAACGGCGACTATTCCTACCGCAGTGCCAATGTGGAATATTTTGCCCATTACAGCCGAATTCCGTCAACTGGCTGGACGGTCATAACGACGATCAAAAAGAAAGAAATACTGCACCCCATCATTGCGCAGGTGGTGCTCCTTATCGGGCTGACAAGCGTTATCGCGGTGGTGATGGGATTTGTGCAAAGTACCTTGCTGAGTAGACGCTTGTCCCGGCCGCTGGTTGAACTGGGTAAAAAAATCAAGGCTATCATTGCCGGTGAAAAGTTGGACGAAGGCACCTACGTTTATCCGGACAACGAAATCGGCATTATGGCACTGGAAATCGGCAAGTTGGCTGCCAAGGAGCTTAGCGAGAAAGATCGCGAGATTCAAGCGAGTGAGGAGATCTATAAAACCATCCTGATGGCTTCTCCCGATGATATCACCATCACTGACCTTACGGGGCGCATCATAATGTTCTCCGATGCCGCGCCTGAAATGTTCGGTTATACACCGGAGGAGGGGCCCGGCATGTCGGTCATGGATTTTATTGCCCCCGAAGACAGAGAAAGAGCAATTGCCAATATCTCAAGGATTCTGCAAGAAAATTATCATGGCCCCAATGAATACCGTGCTATCCGTAAAGACGGATCCCGCTTCGATATTGAGGTAAATAATTCCTTGATACGAGACCAACAGGGCACCCCTGTCCGGATGGTTCTGATTGCCAGGGACATTACGAATCGCAAGAAAGCAGAGCAGCATATCCAGGAACTGGTTCATCAACTTGAGATCGAGAGAGATCTTGCCCAGCGTAATTCGCTGACGGACAGTCTTACAGGCCTGTCAAATCGCAGGTTCTTTGACGCAGCCCTGTTGACTGAATTCTCGAGGCATAAAAGAACCGGCACGTCATTATCCTTAATAATGATGGATGTTGATCATTTTAAAAAATATAACGACCACTATGGGCATCTGGAGGGAGATGATTGCCTTCGGCAGATTGCCCGGACACTCAAATCCGTGATTGAGCGTGGCACCGATATTGTGGCTCGTTATGGTGGAGAGGAATTTGTAGCCATCCTTCCCGACTCAGATCTTGAAGGCGCACTATTCCTGGCGAAGCGCATTTCTGAAGCAGTGCACGAGCTTGCGCTGGCCCACGCCACATCCGAAACTTCCGAATTTGTTACGATCAGCCTTGGTATAACATCAGCCGCCGATCACCTCCTGACCGATGCCGAACAACTGGTTGACCTTGCCGATCAGGCCCTGTTCCTGGCCAAAAAGAATGGCCGTAATCGCTATGAGGTCATTTCTGCTTCGATTTAAGATTGGTTGCCCTCTCTCTACAGATTCGTTTGACGACGAGCTCGCCTTTCACAAGACTGTCTCTGTAGGTTATGTTGAACTGGTCCATCGTGAAACGGAACGTTTTTTTTTGCGGATGGCGAAATTAATAATGTCGCGTTGAAAAGCGAAACGCGACCTACGAGCTACTTGATATATGTTTTTCTCTGATATAGGATGAATCGTCATGGCAACATCAAATCTGCTGACATATGAATGGGACAAGCGCAAAGAGGCGACCAACATCAAAAATCATGGAGTTTCGTTTCACGAAGCGTCAACCGTGTTTCTTGATCCGCTCTCTATGTCTTTCTATGATCCAGATCATTCAGGCAGTGAAGATCGGTTTATCACCTTGGGGATTGCCACTACCGGAAAGATGCTGTTTGTATCGCACACTGACAGAGGAGCGGTTACAAGGATAATCAGCGCACGGGAAGCTACGAAAAAGGAGCGTGAAGGATATGAAAAAGCAAGCAGATGAATTAAGGGCTGAATACGATCTGACACAACTGAAAGGTTGCGTCCGTGGTAAGTATGCAGCACGGGCAAAACAGGGAACCAACATCATACTGCTTGCCCCTGACGTAGCCGAAATATTCCACGACGACGCGTCAGTTAACGAAGCCCTGCGCACACTGATCCGCATGAACAGCCGTAAGTCGCAACGATTGGCAGCATAGCGGTTACATTTTGGTGATGAATCGTAGGCACACTAATTAACCAAAGAAAAAGGGCTACAGATTTTCTCTGTAGCCCTTTTTCTTTTATGGTACGCCCGACAGGATTCGAACCTGTGACCTACGGCTTAGAAGGCCGTTGCTCTATCCAGCTGAGCTACGAGCGCGTACATCAATCACCTATAAGACTGCAAAACGTAAAAACCGACACAAGCCAACCAAGCGGGAACTATAGCTTCCGTGGTCACTATTGTCAAGGCTTGTGGCTGTTTATGGGGAAAATACAGCATCCGGTGGTTAGCCGACATGACTTCAGATGCTGCATAATATGAGTGGTACGCCCGGACCGATTCGAACGGCCGACACCCAGGTTCGAAGCCTGGTACTCTATCCAGCTGAGCTACGGGCGCAAAAAGTATTTAAGGAAACTAGCACACAACGACGAAAAACTGAATCAAATTTATCTGATCAACTCAGATGAAAAAGGAAAAAAATGTACACCATGAGCGTTTTGTGATACCTTTACTCCTTTTTGATAGGGAAATTAATTTGCAAAACGTAGCATTGGTCGGTAGTGAGGGGTAATTCTCGGTGAAACTGCATAAGTATTCAATTTCAAATTCTCTGACTTCATTTAATATTCAGACAGCTGATTCTGACCATGTATCTCCTGTGAAGGTGCCGGGGAAAATCCATCATCTTCCTTCAACAATTTGGAAAAAAATGGTTGGTGACGCTCAGAATCCTCTCGATAAGGCAATCGAGCGATCAAGGGATTTCTTTTTTAGCGAGCAGCTACCTGACGGTTACTGGTGGGCGGAACTTGAGTCAAACGTAACCATAACATCTGAATATATAATGCTATATCATTTTCTGGGTATGGTCGATAAACCACGCGAGCGGAAGATGGCGCAGTATATTTTGAGCAAGCAAACAGATGAAGGATCCTGGGCGGTCTGGTTTGGCGGCCCCGGTGAGCTGTCAACGACTATTGAAGCGTATTTTGCACTTAAGCTGGCGGGTTATTCCGCAGAAGACGCCTTCATGTGTAAGGCACGTAAGTTTATCCTTTCCAAAGGCGGCATTCTTAAGGCGCGGGTATTTACGAAAATTTTTCTGGCACTGTTTGGCGAATTTTCCTGGTTGGGAGTGCCTTCGATGCCTATTGAGCTTATGCTGCTTCCGGAATGGGCCTACTTCAACGTTTATGAGCTTTCCAGCTGGTCGCGCGCCACAATAATTCCGCTTTCAATTGTCATGTCGGAAAATCCGGTCAGAAAATTGCCTCCAAGGTCCAGGGTACAGGAGCTTTTTGTCCGTCCACCCCGTCCCAGCGATTATACGTTTTCCCGCCAGGACGGCATCGTGAGTTGGAAAAACTTTTTTATCGGTGTTGACCATTTGCTGAAAGTGTATGAGTCGTCCCCGATCCGTCCGTTTAAGAAAAAAGCGACTGCGATTGCCGAAAACTGGATACTTGAACATCAGGAGTCGAGCGGAGATTGGGGGGGCATCCAGCCTGCCATGCTCAATTCTATTCTCGCGTTGCACTGTCTCGGGTATGCCAACGATCACCCCGCTGTTGTTAGTGGCCTCGAAGCACTGGCAAATTTCTGTGTCGAGGATGATGAGAAGCTGGTGCTGCAGTCATGCGTTTCTCCTGTGTGGGATACTGCACTGGCTCTGGTTGCCATGCAGGAGGCGGGAGTACCTCTTGATCATCCCGCTCTGGTTAAGGCCACTAAATGGTTGTTGGACCGCGAAGTTCGCATAAAGGGAGATTGGCGCATTAAATCACCTGACCTGGAACCGGGGGGGTGGGCGTTTGAATTTTTGAACGACTGGTTTCCAGACGTCGATGACTCCGGCTTTGTCATGCTGGCGATAAAGGATATCGCGGTTCGTGATAAAAAGCGGAAAGAACAGGCCATCAAGCGCGGCATTAACTGGTGCCTCGGGATGCAGAGCGAAAATGGCGGCTGGGCAGCCTTTGACAAGGACAACACAAAATATCTTCTTAACAAGATTCCTTTTGCTGATCTGGAAGCATTGATTGATCCACCAACGGCCGATCTGACCGGGCGTATGCTTGAGCTTATGGGTACGTTCAATTTTCCTAGAAGTCATTCGGCTGTTGTTCGTGCGCTGGAGTTTATCAAAGCGCAACAGGAGCCTGAGGGACCGTGGTGGGGACGTTGGGGGGTAAATTATATTTACGGAACCTGGTCAGTGCTTGCTGGCTTGGAAGCAATTGGCGAAGACATGACTCAGCCGTATATAAAAAAAGCGGTCAACTGGCTGAAGTCCAAGCAAAACCTGGATGGCGGGTGGGGAGAAGTCTGTGAATCCTATGAAGACCGCTCGTTGATGGGTTGTGGTCCTACTACCGCGTCACAAACCGCCTGGGCACTTCTTTCGCTCTTTTCGGCCGGCGAGGTGAACTCAAAAGCTGTTTTGCGCGGTATCGAATACCTCATTTCAAACCAGAAGGAAGATGGCACCTGGGATGAGGATGCGTTTACCGGAACAGGGTTCCCAAAGTTTTTTATGATAAAATATCACATTTACCGTAATTGCTTCCCGTTGACTGCACTTGGCCGATATCGCCGATTGTCGATTGAGAGTGCAGTACCTGCAGCCTCTTAACCAGCCATGCAGTGTCCTGCCAAACGTAAACGTCCAATCGGTTCAGCAATGGCAATGCTTCTATCTCTACTATGAAAACCTTTGTTACCGGTGCTACCGGTTTTATCGGCGCCAGTATCGTCCGGGAGCTGCTCAAGGATGGGCGGGAGGTACGGGCGCTGGTGCGCCCGACTTCAAACCTTGCCAACCTCAAAGGGCTTGATGTTGAAATATGGAAGGGTGATCTTCTTGACGCTTCCGGGCTGCTCAGGGGTCTTAAAGGGTGTGATGTCCTGTACCATGCGGCGGCAGATTACCGGCTCTGGACGCGTGATACAGAAGAAATGTACCGCATTAATGTGGGTGGCACGGTTGCTGTTATGGAAGCAGCGCAGAAAAACAATCTTTCACGGGTTGTCTATACCAGCAGTGTCGGGACACTCGGGAATCCGGGCAATGGGCAGGCTGGAACCGAAGAGACGATGGTGTCGCTTGGTGATATGGTGGGGCCTTACAAAAAAAGTAAATTCCTTGCCGAACGTGAAGCCGAAAAATTTATTGCCTGCGGGTTGCCGCTGGTAATTGTAAACCCTTCGACTCCGGTCGGACCGTGGGATATTAAACCGACTCCCACCGGGAAAATAATTGTTGATTTTTTAAAACGGAAAATGCCGGCCTACCTGGATACCGGTTTGAATCTGATTGCTGTTGAGGAGTGTGCTCGCGGCCATATTCTTGCGGAGCAGCGCGGTAGTATCGGTCGCAAGTACATTCTGGGCAACGCCAATCTGTCCTTGCGCGATATATTTGGCATGCTCCAGGAAATTACCGGAATTCCGGCACCAAGGGTCCGGTTGCCGTACACTCCGGTGCTATTGGCGGCGTGGCTCAATGAGGGGCTCTCCCGAATAACCGGTCGGGAACCGTTGATTCCGCTTGCGGGGGTTCAAATGGCGGCACATCATATGTATTTTGATTCTGGAAGGGCGGTTCGAGAACTCGGTCTGTCCCAAACACCGGTCACAGAAGCTTTGGAACGGGCGGTAGAATGGTTCCGCAGAAACGGTTACACGTAGAACGGATGAGGAGTCGCACATGCTGCTTGAAACTATAAACTCACCGTCTGACCTGAAAAAATTAAAACCGGAACAGTTGCCGGAACTTGCGGCGGAAGTTCGAAATTTTCTTTTGGAGACGGTTTCTCTTACCGGCGGTCATCTTGGTTCCAATCTGGGATCAGTCGAGCTGTCAATCGCATTGCACTATTGTTTTGACTCGCCAGGCGACAACATAATCTGGGATGTCGGGCACCAGGCATATACCCACAAAATTCTTACCGGACGTCGTGAGCGCTTCCATACCCAACGCCAGTACAAGGGTATTTCCGGTTTTCCCAAGCGGAGCGAATCGGAGCATGACGCCTTCGGTGTCGGCCACTCTTCAACCTCGATCTCGGCCGGTCTCGGCATGGCGGCTGCGTCCTGTCTTGACGGCAAGCGAAGCCATTCTATCGCGGTTATCGGCGACGGATCCCTGACGGGCGGCATGGCTTTTGAAGCGCTGAACCAGGCCGGACACCTCAAAAAAAACCTGATTGTCATCCTGAACGACAATGAAATGTCGATTTCAAAAAATGTCGGTGCTTTTTCTGCCTTTATTTCGCGCAAGATGACGGGCCGCTATTACCGGGATTTAAAGAAGGAAATGCAGGTGCTGCTCAAGAATATTCCGGCTATTGGCACTGATATTCTTCAGTTTGCCCGTCGTGCGGAAAATTCACTAAAAGGATTTCTTACGCCAGGTTCTCTCTTTGAAGCCCTCGGCTTCGATTATCTCGGGCCGTTGGACGGGCATGATCTGGGGCAGTTGGTTGAGGTGTTTAATAACATAAATGAATTGGATGGCCCTCTGTTAGTGCATATCATGACCACCAAAGGGAAGGGGTATAAACCTGCCGAAGAAACTCCGGCCAAATATCATGGTGTCGGATCATTTGATATTGCCACCGGTAAAGGGAACGCCAAGCCGACGGTCAAATCCTATACTGACATGTTTGGTGAAACCCTGGTGCAATTGGCAGCTGAAGATCCGAAAATAGTTGCCATTACCGCTGCCATGCCAGATGGAACCGGGCTCAATCAATTTGCACAGCGGTTTTCCGAGCGGTTTTTTGATGTCGGCATCGCCGAGCAACATGCAATGACCTTTGCCGCCGGTCTGGCCGCTGGCGGTTTCAGGCCGGTGGTTGCAATATATTCGACCTTTGTTCAGCGCGCTTACGACCAGGTTTTTCATGATATATGTCTGCAAAATCTGCCGGTTACCATAGCCATGGATCGCTCCGGTCTGGTGGGTGATGACGGGCCGACCCATCATGGTGTTTTCGATATTTCCTATCTGCGGCACCTGCCGGGAATCGTGGTAATGGCTCCCAAAGATGAAAATGAACTGCGCCACATGCTTAAAACTGCCGTTTATTTTGGCAAACCGATTGCGCTCCGGTATCCGAGGGGGGCCGGATACGGCGTCCCGCTCGATCCCGAGCTGAAAACCCTTGAAATTGGCAAGGGTGAGCAACTGCTGGACGGCACTGATCTGACTATTATTGCTCTTGGATCTACGGTCTACCCGGCTCTTCAGGCTGCTGAGGCACTCAAGATGAAAGGGATTTCCGCCGAAGTTGTCAACGCCCGTTTCGTGAAGCCGCTCGATGCCGAACTTATTCTGGATATCGCCCGTCGGAACGGAAGAATCATGACGGTTGAGGAAAATGCTTTGCAGGGTGGTTTTGGCACTGCCGTACTGGAACTGATATATGACAATAACCTCCAACACGTGAAGGTGTGTCGCCTTGGTTTGCCGGATCACTATATCGAGCAGGGAAGTCAGGCTCAGCTGCGCAAGGATGTCGGAATTGATGCGGAAGGAATTACCGCCGCCGCTGTGGAATTTATGAAATGAGGACACTATGACAACAGAAGAGGCACGAAAAAAAATCATATTTGCTCTGGATGTACATGGTCTGGATGCAATTGACCGGTGGGCTGACATTTTGGCAGGCAAGGTCGGGATGTTCAAGGTTGGCAAGGAACTGTTCACATCCTGTGGGCCGGCCGCTGTTAAAGCGGTTCAGCGCCACGGTGGCCAGGTGTTTCTCGATCTCAAATATCACGATATTCCGAATACGGTTGCCAGCGCGATGCTCGAAGCTGCACGGCTTGGTGTCCAGCTCACAAACCTGCACGCACTGGGTGGCGCCGAAATGATGGAAACCGCAGCGAATGCGGTGCACAAGGAATTCAACGGTGCAGACCGTCCCCGGCTCCTTGCCGTAACCATTTTGACCTCATCCACCGCTGAAACGCTGCGACAGGTGGGGATTGAACATTCGGTTCAGGATATGGTGGTGCGTCTTGCGCGGCTCGCCAAAGCATCCGGAATGGACGGTGTGGTTGCTTCTCCGCTTGAGATCGGCTTGATCAGAGAGGCGTGCGGCCCGGATTTTCTGATTGTTACACCAGGAGTACGCCCTTCTTTTGCCGCCGTTGATGATCAAAAACGCATCATGGCTCCGGCGGAAGCTGTTTCGAGTGGTGCCGACTATCTGGTAATCGGCCGCCCGATTGCCAAAGCCTCTAACCCTGTTGAGGCGGCAGAACTCATCGCCGCTGAAATTTCGGATGGTGTTGCATGAAAGGTGAACTGATATTCGGCGTCAACCCGGTTAAAGAGTCCTTGCAGGGGACGCGAGGTGCTTTTAACCTGTATGTCCAGATCAGTGCCACCGATCATCGGGTCGAAAAGATCATCAGGTTGGCCGAGGAGCGTGGGGTTGCGGTACATCGCAGGGATAAGGGTGACCTTACCAGGATGTGTGCATCGTCCCATCATCAGGGCATTGCTCTGGAGGTTGAGCCCTTCCGTTATACCGATTTTGACGATCTGATGACATCGATCAGTCAGTCCGGAACCGCAGGATTCGTTCTGGTTCTCGATGCCATACAGGATCCGCACAATCTGGGCGCGTTGATTCGTTCTGCTGCCTGTGCCGGAGCTGATGGCGTCATTATTCCCAAAGACCGGGCCTGCGGTATCACCGCTGCCGCCGAGAAGACTTCAGCCGGAGCAGTAGAAACGGTTCCGGTGGCGATGGTGACAAACATTGCCCAGACGCTTGAAACGCTGAAAAAGCTTGGTTACTGGGTGTATGGGCTGGATGGTGCTGCCCGGCAATCGGTGTATGGAACAGATTTTTCAGGGAACGTTGCTCTGGTGGTAGGAGGTGAAGGGGAGGGGATCAGGCCGCTAGTGCGCAAGCAGTGCGATGTTGTGATGTCTATCCCGCAGTACGGCGGAGTAAGCTCTCTGAATGCCTCGGTTGCCGGTGGGATAGCACTTTTTGAAATAGCACAGAAGGTTCGTGGTTAAGCACCCAGGTATTTTTCGTCAAATCGCCGGAAATATTCTTCCCGGCACCAGTTTTCAATATCCACCAGTGCCTGGAACGCCTCACGGAAGTCGGTCATGCCGATGCTGAACACTCCGTGACCGTAGACAATTGCAGAGCCGGTTTTGTCAATCACCGGCGGCACATTCCTGGCGATTCCCCCGGCGCCGATTTCTCCTGCTACTACCGGGGTGTCTTTCAAAAATCTGACTTTTGTACAATCCTTCCAGCAGTCCGCAATAGTACATGATGCCTTTAGGTCGCACATCATACTCATAACCACCGCAAAGCGAGGGTGGCCGTGCAAAATGGCATGACAGCCGGTCGCTTCAAAAATAGCGCGGTGAGCAACCAGTTCGCTGGAAGAGGTTATGCCGACCGTTGAGCTGTTTTCAAAAGGGACCGGATCGATGCAGCCGGCAAGCTCATCCAGGCTTGACGCGGTTTGAGAGACGTAGATGAGATCGCCATTTGAATAGGAAATATTGCCGAAAAACGAGTCAACCAGCCTCCGTTGTACGGTGTACCGACCGACGCGGGTGATCTCGTCCAGAATAATTGCTTTATCCGAAAAAGGGCCCTGTCTGAATTCGAGTCCATCGGATGAAAGAGTGTCGTGTAAATCACGCCGAAAACAATTAAACGCTCCTTCCTCTCCTGGAAGTACGAAGCCATGTTCAAGCAGATCTTCAAGATACTTGATATACGTTGAATGAAACACTGAAGACCAATTGATATACGCCTGCTCGACAGTCAAGGCACCGGCAGCGATGATCCCGATGCCCTCGACGATAATCCCTTTTCGATTCCCCAGCAGAGTGGCAATTTTCAGCGTCGGATCAGTGCCGATTTCGCTTGCGCGCACAATTGGAATGTCGTGCAGAAACGTACGGGTTTCCGTGTCGCGCGGGATAATCTCATGCTCGTGATGAGCTGATCTTTGAATGAGAAAATCGGCAAAGGGGAGCGAAGGAGCAGCCGTTACCAGTGCGAGGCAATTCAGGTGGGAGAGAACAGATTCTGACAACGCTGCAAATGATTGCTCGCCATCCGAAATCATGGTGTCGTCCTGGGCGGCAAAGGCGATATGTCCGATAAGTGCGGACTGGTCTGAAACCAGTTTGGATATGTATTTGCCGATTTGATCGCGCATCAGGGGGTAGAAGCGGGGATATTGGTAAACAGGATAGAACCATCGGAAAGAGTTTCGCTCCGGAAGCGGGATGCCCGATGATTGCTGGCGACAAGTGCCGATTTTGGCAGCGTGATACCGCTGTTCGGGAGAAAGGCCATGGTAACATTTGAACCCGCCCGCCATGCTTCGAAGTGGAGATGGGGGCCGGTCGATCTTCCGGTTGATCCCGACAGTGCAAGAGTACTTTCGGCTGAAACCGGTTGTCCTTCTGATACTAAAAGCTGGCTGTTGTGCGCGTACAGGGTAATGATTCCATTGTCATGTTCAACGACAACGGTGTTGCCATAACCGGAACGGCTCCCACTGTAGACCACTATGCCGTTTGCAACCGGTTTGACAGGTGTCCCGCTCGGGATTGCTATGTCAATACCGTTGTGATGGCGCCAGGTCCCGTCGATAGGGTCGATTCGCATGCCGACTTTTGAGGTGATGGTGCCACCAACATTCGGCAGGAGCGGTTCAAAGCTGTTCTTGTTCGACTCCTGAGGATTGAGCGAGGCGGCAACAGCTTTCTGGACAATTTCATCAAGTGAAATATCATGGGTTTTTTGTTTTTTTGAAGTTGAACGCTTCTTGGCGGCGGGAGTTGAATGGTCTTTGATGACTACAGTTGCGCTTTTGTTGCTGGGGGCATCGGTAAACGTTTCAACGCCGTCGATAGTAACAAAACGGTAGATATCGGCATGTGCAAAAGTACCAAACAGGACGAAAACAGTTACCAGTGCTGGTACACACCAACCAGGGAACCGGGCCCGAAAAGCACGGGGCCTTTTGGCGAATACTGTCAATTGTTCTTGTTGTTCGACACGTTTTCTGATAGTTAATTTCACTCTGTTTTTATATCTTATTTTTATAAATAATTCAATTTATCATCTTGGGGTGTTTGGGGTGTTTTCTTATTTCGACAAGGCCGTACGGGGAACTGAACGGGAAGATATGCTGGTTATTCTCCAGTTTTTTAAGGGGATGATCGGGCAGCAATTCTCCTTTTTGAACTATTATAAAGAAATACCCGTTTCTTATAACGCCACTTTGCTGAGTGTCGAAAACGAAATGGCAGAGTTTGCCGTGCACGAGTATCAAGCTAAAGTTATTACCATGGAGAAACAAGCGCTTATTTATTCTCATGCCAAAAGTCCCTTTCCTGAAGATTTGATTGGTGAGGCCTTCTATGTGAGTTCTGTCAAAAAACGGGTAATTTTATGTAATTTTGGCTATGCACACATTCGCTCGGGATTAAGGCGCTTTGTACGTGTTCTTCTTGATGAACCGATTGATGCAGAGCTACAGTTGGAATATGATTTTCTGAAAGGCGATATAAAAGATATTTCGCTTGGTGGCGCTGCCATCAGTGTTATGTCAATTGAACATTTAGTTCCGGGCCTTGATATTAATCTGCTGATGAGATTGCCGGGACTTGCCGGTAACGCCAAGTTTGAAGTAGTAATGAGTGCGACGATTATCAAAGTTGTCGGGGAAGCCGCTCCGTATATCTGTGTAATTGAATTTCACGCTGAAAAACACTCGCAACAACAGATTGCCTATTATATCAACCATCGGCAGGTTGAAATAATAAAACAACTTAAAGACGTCAATGTTTAAAGGCACATGATGTCTTGGTGCCCTAATAATGTGCAATTCCGGCCTCCGGTGATGGTTTATTGTGCAGAAAGTTGCTGTGCTATTTGAACTATAATCGGAGCTTGCGCCCTAACTATTCAAATATGCGGCAATAAAATTTAGGTGTCTGATTGGCAAGGTGCTTGCTAGTGAATCAGGAGCAGGCTTTGGTTCAATGGTTTTCAATTGTAGTGGGCCTGTTTATCCCTGCTTTCATAATTTTTAAGTAACGGGAGGAAAATGTCGTGAAAAAAGTCGAAGCGATTATAAAGCCGTTCAAGCTGGATGAAGTCAAAGAATCACTGAATGAGATCGGCATTCAAGGAATTACGATAAGTGAGGTAAAGGGCTTTGGGCGCCAGAAAGGTCATACTGAGCTTTATCGTGGGGCTGAGTATGTTGTAGATTTTATCCCCAAAATTAAACTTGAAATTATCGTCACAGATTCAATTCTTCCCCAGGTAGTAGAGGCGATTGAAAAGTCAGCCAAAACCGGTCGTATCGGTGACGGAAAGATATTTGTAACCAATGTTGAAGAAGTAATCCGTATCAGAACTGGTGAAACCGGAGAAGATGCACTATAGCAAAACAAAAACTCGAAAGGAGCAACAGATGACCCCGAAACAAGTAGTTGAATTTGCCAAAGAAAACGGCGCGAAGATGGTAGATTACAAATTTATGGATTTTGTTGGTACATGGCAGCATGTTTCAGTACCAATAACAGAGTTTGGTGAGGATACCTTCGAAGAGGGACAAGGCTTTGACGGTTCTTCAATTCGCGGCTGGCAGCCTATCCACGCTTCTGACATGATTCTGCTTCCAGATCCTACGACAGCCAAAATGGATCCTTTCGTCAAGGTTCCGACCATGTCGATTATCTGCGATATTTTTGATCCGATCACCAAGGAAGATTACACACGTGATCCGCGTAATATTGCAAAAAAAGCTGAAATGTACCTGAAATCAACCGGGATTGGCGACACCGCATTCTTCGGTCCTGAAGCTGAATTTTTTATTTTTGACGACGTGCGTTTTTCTTCGACTGCCAACCAATCCTTCTTCGCCGTTGATTCCTCCGAAGGTGCCTGGAATACCGGTCGTGAAGAATTCCCGAATCTTGGCTACAAGCCGCGCCACAAGGAAGGTTACTTCCCCTGTTCGCCGGTTGACTCACAAAATGACCTGCGCAACGAAATGGTCGAAGTGCTTCAGAGCGTCGGCATCCGCGTGGAATGTCAGCATCACGAAGTTGCTACCGGAGGCCAGGCTGAAATCGATATGCGCTTCTCTTCTCTGGTTGATATGGCTGACCAGCTTCAGTGGTTCAAATACATCATCAAGAATGTAGCGTACCGTAACGGCAAAACAGTAACCTTCATGCCCAAGCCGCTTTACGGCGACAACGGTTCCGGAATGCACTGCCACCAGTCAATCTGGAAAGACGGACAGAACCTGTTCGCCGGTGACAAATACGGCGGCCTTTCCCAGATGGCTCTCTGGTATATCGGCGGTATCATCAAGCATGCCAAGGCTCTCTGCGCCATCACCAACCCTACTACCAACTCGTACAAGCGACTGGTGCCGGGCTTTGAAGCTCCGGTAAATATGGCGTATTCCAGTCGTAACCGCTCCGCTTCACTCCGTATTCCGATGATGTCCACCAATCCCAAGGCCAAGCGTGTTGAGTATCGTACTCCCGATCCTTCATGCAATGGTTACCTGGCGTTTGCCGCAATGCTGATGGCAGGTCTGGACGGAATTGAGAACAAAATTGATCCGGGTCAGCCTCTGGACAAGGATATCTACGGTCTTTCACCGGAAGAGCTTAAAGATATTCCATCCGCTCCAGGCACTCTTGAAGAAGCATTGAAATGCCTCAAGGATGACCATGAATTCCTGCTTAAGGGTGATGTCTTTACCCCTGACGTAATTGAGAAATGGATTGAGTACAAAACCGAGGCAGAAGTAAATCCTGTCCGGATGCGTCCGGTACCTCTTGAGTTCGAGCTGTACTACGATATTTAATTAACAGTAAAGCTGCTTGCAACCTTGAAAGGCGGGAGAAATCCCGCCTTTTCTCCGTTATGGAGGATGCCTTGCAATTGACTTTGCCGGTCTACTCTGCTAGAAGAGGTGCAGATTTATCAAGATCAAAGGACTTTAAATGGAAAACTTTTTCCTCAAGCTTTCAGTAATGCTTGTGCCGGGTATGCTGGCAATTGTTTGCCACGAAGTTTCCCATGGTTATGTCGCCTGGCGCTTCGGCGATCCGACCG
>JANXZX010000072.1 GCA_025355325.1 Geobacteraceae bacterium | reverse complement strand
GCAGATTCTGGCCCTATTTTGGACGGTATATTCCGTTTGCCAATACGGGCGGCCGACTGGATTTTACTACCAGCTTTAAAGGCACACCTCAGGACTTTTCAGCCAAGGGTAAAATCTTGATTCATAATGCGACTGTCAACTGGCCGACCGTTTTTCACGCCGCCCTTTCTCCAAAAACGCTTCAACTTGAGTATAGCGCGACGTTATCAAAACAAAGTATCACTCTTTCTTCAATAGATCTCAGCGTGGAAGGGTTCAGGGTCAAGGGGAGTTTCCAGTTACAGGATTATCTGACAAAGGACCCGCGTATCATAGCCAAAGCCAGCACCCCGTCAACATTCCGTTATGAGGATGTACGAAATTACGTGCCGTACGCAATCTTCGATAAAGACACCGCCGACTATATTGAAAACAAGATTAAAACCGGGATATTCAAGCTTGACACCGGAGTTTTGGACGGGAGAATAAGTCAAATCACCCATATGGAAATCGGGCAGAACAGCGATACCCTCATGATTCGAGGCCCTGTCGAGAAGGCGGTCCTCAGTTATGGGCCTAAAGCTCCGACATTCAATAACTTGAAGGGTATTATTGAATTAAAAGGTAAAAACTTTAACCTGATTGGCGTGACAGGAAACTTTGGCATATCTCCCTTTTCACTGGACGGTTCCATCACTGAGTATAATACCGACAAGCAGTCAAATTATCCGTTGAAAATGACTATTGCTCCACATACTCCTGAAATGGCCTGGCTGGCCGGCTTCGCCGGCATTCCCCTGCTTGAATACAAAAACAGCTCTTCGTTGCGTCTCGCCGGCGACGGGCATATTTCAGCCTACAGATTAAATGGCGACTGGGACCTGAAAAATGCTGCTTACTCATTACCCGGTTACGTCAATAAACCGCTGTCAATGCTGAATACTCTCAATTTCACTTCGGTTATCGGTAAAGAGTCTACAAAAATCGCCTCCGTGAGCTATAATCTCAATCCGTTAATCATTACTGGTAACGGGCTTATTGGTTATGGTTCAAAATCGTATCTCGGTTTTGATCTGCAATCCAACAGTTTCGTAATGAGTGAAGCTCTGCCGATTCTCCCCATGTGGCAGAAGTACAAAATCCAGGGAACGGTACAGGCACACATCAGAGGCGGGGGTGATCCGGTGGATATGAGTGCCATGGATTACAACGGCACCGTACATCTCAACCGGTTAAGCTTCCTGCCGGATGATCAGTTGAAACAGATCAGCGGCGTCAGCGGTCTGCTTACATTCAAGGGAAACAGTCTGGAATCGTCGAGCATTGCGACCCGTTATGGCACTTCTGTCATTACCATAAAGGCCGCCATCAAGAGCCTGAAAAATCCTGAAGGTGACATTACCCTCTCATCCCCTCAGTTCTACCTGCGCGATCTGCAGTTTGCTGAAAGTCGTCCGGAAGCGAGTATCAAGCGCTTCAATGCCAACGTTACGTTGCGCAAAGATTCAATCAAGCTCAACAGTGTCTCGGGTTTGGTCAATTCATCCAATTTCAACCTGAATGGAGTCTACGCGACCGGCCTCACTCCGAAGGCGGCCATAACCATAACATCGTCCAAACTCGATCTTGATGACCTGCGCATGTTTTCGTCGCCGTCTCCCCAGAAACCGGCAAGCCAGAAGAACAAGGGCCTTGATGTAAAACTGGCATTGAATGTCCACGCGGGTAATTTCGGAAAACTTGAGTTCAATAAATTAACTGCTGCGGTTCAACAGGAGAACGGCACAATTTATCTTCGGAATTTCAGTGCCGGTGTTTATGGAGGTGCATTAACGGCCAAGGGGAGAATTGCCCCGGGAGGCGAGCAGGGCGACCGCTATGACCTCAATATTGATATTTCTCGAACTGACGCAGAAAAACTTTTTGCGGCACTCGACATCTCCCGTGAAGCCACGGGCGCTTTATCACTTCAAGGAGATCTGACAGCCCGCGGAAATACTCTACTTGGCATCAAGAAGAGCGCTCTGGGCAATATACACCTCACTATGGTTAACGGGAAGTTACGAAAATTCAGCTCCCTTTCAAAAGTTTTTTCGATTTTAAATGTTTCCCAACTACTCAGATTCAAGTTGCCTGACATGGCTTCCGACGGCATGCCCTACAGCAGCATCAAAGGGAGTTTTTCGGTTAAAGACGGCATTGTGGCTACTCAGGATCTGTTTATAAGCAGTAATGCCATCAACGTATCTATTATCGGAAATGCTGATATTGTGAAAGAAGAGCTGAATCTTACCGTCGGAGCTCAACCGCTTCAAACGGTCGACAAGATTGTTAACCATATTCCAATTGTTGGCTGGCTGTTGACCGGGAAGGAAAAGAATCTACTGACAGCCTATTTCGAGGCGAAAGGGAAATGGTCCGACCCTCAGGTCAGTGCTATTCCGGTAAAATCTATGGGCAAGGGGATACTGGATATTTTTGTAAGGACGTTTCAGTTGCCGGTAAAGCTGTTCACAGATACCGGCGAGGTAATTCTCGGTCAATAGATGTGGTAATTGAGAGGATCGGAAAATAGTTCCTTGAGCAGAAGGTTGTTAAGGTAATGACCCGTCTTGTTAGCATCGACTTTACCAAGTATGCGATAACCGCTGGTGTAAAAATCACCGATCAGATCGAGAATTTTGTGGTTGACCAGCTCTTTTTTATACCGAAGTCCG
>JANXZX010000071.1 GCA_025355325.1 Geobacteraceae bacterium | reverse complement strand
CCGGGCGAGGGGTGGTTTCCACCATCTGCGGTTTATTGCGGTCACATAGGCACTGTTCGCAGAAGCAGAACGGGCAGACCTGGCGGCAGGCGTAGCATTTGATGCATTTGGCGAACTGTTCTTTCCAGTAAGCCCAGCGTTCGGCCGGGGTCAGTGCTTCGAGACGGGCGATCTCGGCGCTGTATTTCCCTTCCAGTTGCGGTTGTGTGGGCAGTGCGATATTCGGAACGAAGTCACAGCCGGTCGGCAGGTGGGCATCGCATTCGGTGCATTTGGGCGCGAGGCTCTCCGGTGTAAATGCTGTGGCAGGCTGAGTCGTTGAGGCCAGTACTCCGGCACACGGCACGCCGATCAGGCAGAGGTCCTCACGTTTCAGTTGCGATTCCCCCATCAGGCCGACCAGCGCTTTCAGATCGCACCCCTTGACGACGATGCCAATCTTTCCTGTTTTGGGGATTTCCTTTTTTGCTTTGGTCAGATAGAGGGCAAGGTTGTTGACGCAGGCCGGGGTAAAAATCAGCTTTGCCGCATCTTCAGCGGTGGTGATGATGATCGGCTGGGCCGAACCGGCACGGCGACCGGAGGTGTAGCCGACAAGGACGGAGATTTCTCCACTGGAGAGGAGTCTGCTTGCCTCAGATCGGATGGCTTCGGTAATTGCGGTGTAGATGGATGTGTCTATCGCTTGTGTCATGTAAGTAGTACCTTTAACTTAATAGAACGCGGATGACGCGGATTGAGCGGATTTTCGCAGATTTTAGATCGGTTTTAAACCCAATTTTTTGTTTTTGACTCTGATCCGCGTTAATCCGCCCGATCCGCGTCATCCGCGTTCTATTGCCTTTAGATCTGATTGTAAGCTTCTTTCAATTCCGGAGTGTCTATTTTGCCGGACCACTGTTCTTCCAGCGCCAGTTCCTTGAACTCGGTCATGGGTCCCATGGCGCGCACCTTTTCGGTCAGATCGGTAACGACCTCAACCCATTTGCCCCCTTCGGCAGCAGAAACCCAGGAGAACTGCAGGCGGTTCAGGTCAACGCCGATAAATTCAAGCAGCTTGCGGAAAGCGGCAAATCTTCTGCGGGCGTGGAAGTTGCCGGCTATGTAGTGGCAGTCACCCGGATGGCAGCCGGACACCAGCACACCATCGGCCCCCTGCTGGAAGGCTTTCAGGATAAAGACCGGATCGATGCGCCCGGTGCAGGGGAACTTGAGCACCCGCACGTTGGAGGGGTACTGCATCCGGCTGGTGCCGGCCAGGTCGGCTCCGGCATAGGTGCACCAGGTGCAGACGAAGGCGATTATTTTCGGTTCAAAGTCATGTTTTGGTTTTTCTGCGTGCATGGAAAACCTTTATTAATAGAACGCGGATGACGCGGATTTAACGGATTTTCGCGGATTTTTAGATCGGTTTTAAACCCGTTTTTTTGTTTTTGACTCTGATCCGCGTTAATCCGCCCGATCCGCGTCATCCGCGTTCTATTGTTTTTGAATTTGAGTCTATAAAGCTTCGATCATAGCGACGATCTGTTCATCCGTGTACCCATCCAGTTCCACCGATTTCGACGGACAGGTGGCCTGACAGGTACCGCAGCCGCCGCAGACACCCGGGTTGACGTAGGCGACGACCTTGATCAGGTTCCCTTGGCGGTCGCGAATTTCCTTCTCCTCCACAGCACCATAGGCGCAGACCTTTTTGCAGGCAAAGCAGCCGACACAGCCGGCTTCGCGTACCCGCGCCACGATCGGTTCCCGCTCCAGCTGGTCTTTGGAGAAGAGGGTCATGACCTTGGCGGCAGCGGCGCTCGCCTGGGAGACGGTTTCCGGTATGTCTTTGGGCCCCTGGCAGGCGCCGGCCAGGTAGATGCCGGCGGTGGCGCATTCTACCGGACGCAGTTTGGCGTGGGCTTCCGAGTAGAAGTGGTATTTGTCGTAGGAGATGCCGAGCTTCTGGGCCAGGGAGTCAGCACCTTTCTGCGGTTGGATGGCGGTGGCCAGAACAACCATGTCGGCTTCGATTTCGACCTGGACACCAACGGCGATATCGCTTCCCATGACGACGATTTTGTCACCTTTCTGGTAAAGACGGGAGACCATGCCGCGGATGTAGACCGCTTCTTCTTCCTCGATGGAGCGGCGCCAGAATTCGTCGTAGCTCTTTCCCGGAGTACGGGCGTCCATGAAGAAGACGTAGGCCTGGCCGTCATGCACCTTGTGGTGATAGAGCATTGTGTGTTTGGCGGTGTACATGCAGCAGACTTTGGAACAGTAGGAGATCCCTTTTTCGCGGGCACGGGAGCCGATGCATTGTATGAAGACGATCTGCTTCGGTTCTTTGCCGTCGGAGGGGCGCAGGATTTTGCCGCCGGTCGGGCCGGAGGCGCTGGCCAGACGTTCGAAGGTCATGCCGTCGATGACGTCGGGGATCTTGCCGTGGCCGAATTCACCGTAACCTTTGATGGGTGAGCCTTTCGGCTTTTCGGCGATGGAGTAGAGGTCAAAGCCGGTGGCGACAACAATCGCGCCGACCGCTTCGACGATCAGCTGGTCTTCCTGTTCGAAGTCAACGGCACCCGGTCCGCACACTTTCTGGCAGACGCCGCATTTGCCGGTTTTGAATTTGGTGCAGTTGTCCCTGTCGATAACCGGCGTGTTCGGTACGGCCTGCGGGAAGGGGACGTAGATGGCGGTGCGCATGCCGATGTTCATGTCGAATTTGTTGGGGATCTTCTTCTGCGGGCATTTGGTCATGCAGACGCCGCAGCCGGTGCATTTGTCTTCGTCTACCGAGCGGGCCCGTTTCTTGATGGTGACCTGGAAGTTGCCGATGTACCCTTCGACAAGCTCTATTTCGGAGTAGGTGTAGAGTTTTATTTTGGGGTGGTTGGCAACGTCAACCATTTTGGGGGTCATGATGCATTGGGAGCAGTCGAGGGTCGGGAAGGTCTCGGAGAGTTGGGCCATGTGCCCGCCGATGGAGGGTTCCCGTTCGACCAGGATGACTTCGTGCCCGCAGTCGGCAATGTCCAGTGCCGCCTGGATACCGGCGATGCCGCCGCCGATAACGAGCGAACGTTTGGTAATAGGAACGGTGATAGAAGGAAGTACCCGGTTCTTTTTAACCCTCTCGACCATCATGCCAACGATTTCAATCGCCTTAACGGTGGCTTCTTCCTTGTTTTCATGAACCCATGAACAGTGTTCGCGGATGTTGGCCATTTCACAGAGGAAGGGGTTCAGTCCGGCTGCTTCAACCGCTTTGCGGAAGGTTTTTTCATGCATGCGCGGGGAGCAGGCGGCCACGACTACGTGGGAAAGCTTCTGCTCCTGGATGGCTTTTTTGAGCAGGTTCTGCCCCGGATCGGAGCACATGTATTTGTAGTCGGTGGAGAAGGCGACGCCGGGCAGCTTACCAATCTGGGCCGCAACCCGCTCAACATCGACAGTTCTGGATATGTTTTCGCCGCAATGGCAGATGAATACGCCTATTCTTGACATTTAAACCTCTTGTTTTTTTACCGCAGAGGACGCTGGGGAACACGGGGGAAAGACAAAGTCAAAATATAAAAAACAGGGTTAAACCAAAATCTTTTTTTGTTTCCCCGGTTTTCCCCGGTTTTCTCTGCTTTTCTCTGCGTCCTCTGCGTCCTCTGCGTTTAAATCAAATTCTTTTCCCTTAATAACGGCATCGGATTGACAATCATCGCATCCAACCCGAGTTTGTCCGCCCCGAGTCCGGCAGCCAATCCGACCAACTGGGTCAGATAGAAGACCGGCAGGTTGTAGTCGGTTTTGTAGACCCCTTCGATCTCTTTCTGGCGGATGTCCAGGTTGCCGTGGCAGAGTGGGCAGCCGACCATGATGCAGTCGGCGCCGGCCGCTTTGGCTGAGTCAAGGATAGCATTGGTAAGTTGGATGACAACTCCGGGACGCGAGAGGGTGAAGTTGGCGCCACAGCATTCCAGGCGATGGGTCCAGGGTACGGTTTCGGCGCCGACCGCTTCGATGACACGTTCCATGATGGTGGGGGCTTCAACGCAGTCCAGATTCGGTACATCGGTGGGACGGGTCAGCAGGCAGCCGTAGTAGCAGGCGACTTTAAGACCGGTCAGCGGTTTGTGGACAGCAGCGGCCAGGCGCTCCAGTCCCAGGTCTGCGGCCAGGATCTCCAGCAGGTGTTTGACGTTGCTGTTCAGCTTGACCGGCGCGTCGATGGCTTTTTCAACCTGTTTGCGCTTGGTCTCATTCTCGGTAAGGACATGCTGGGTTGTCTTGAGGCGCGAGAAACAGGCGGCGCAGGCAACTGCTACATCCCCTTCTATTTCGTCGGCCAGTTCAAGGTTCTTGGCACAGAGCGACAGCGAGAGAAGTTCATCCACGTTATGGGCCGGAGTGGCACCGCAGCAGAACCAGTCCGGAATCTCAGTCAGACCTATCTTGAGGATCTTGAACAGCTCGCGGGTGGAGAGATCGTATTCGCCGGCCGAGGCGTGCAGGGAACAGCCGGGGTAGTAGGAGTATTCCATGATATTGTCTGAACTCACAGAGCCTCCCCTTTTTTACGCATCTCTTCAATGCGGCTGAAGATCTTTTCTATTTCGGTCATGTTCTTGTTTTTGCTGTGGAACATTTTCAGTTTCCCTTTGGCGATCAGCTTGGGACCAAGCATCAGGTCCTTCAAGAACTGGCCGGATTTTACGTTGAAAACGGCAGCCAGGCGCATTTCGTACTGGCGGCCATAGGTGCGGATGTTCTGCAGGAACAGCTTGTTGGCCAGTTGGACGTAGCTTTCTTTGGAGGGGCCGTCGGCGTCCCAGGAGAGTTTGCGTAGAGCATCCATGATGGAGGCCAGGTGCACTTTGTTGGGACAGCGGGTGGAGCAGGTCTCACAGGAAGCGCAGTACCAGATCGAGCGACCCTCGATAATTCGACGCCATTGCCCCAGTTGCAGAAGCCGCACGACACGGTTGGGCGGATGCTCCATAAAAGTCGCCATCGGGCAACCGGCCGAACATTTGCCGCATTGGAAACAGCGCCGGACAGAGGTGTCGGACAACGCCTCGACCTTACGGACAAAATCAATGTCCATAGTTTCCTGCGAGATGATCATTTTTTTCTTTTTCACGCGGCATCCATTTAGTTAAAGTAAAATTTATTTGTATACGTCAAGAAAGCTAAAACAGTGGTTCAGTATCGCCAAAAGGCCGAATAACAACGATACACATACATTCTCTACACAACTAGTGAACAAAATGCAAGCCAATATTTATGCCCGGTTATTTTTAGGAAAAGTTAAAAGCTGTCAGACCACCAAACAACCTCAAAAACAGCCTGCCTCAGCTAAACCATGAATTTTTTCCAGCTGAAAACGGGAAAATCCACCCCCGTTTATGTGAGGGTGGACCTTTTTCCGAGCTCACAGACACATCAGTAAATGAGGATATATCCATGCGCCTCAGCAATTTTTCGTACTTCATCCTTGTCAGACAGATGGTACGTTTTCCCCTCCAGTGTGAAATTATAGCCACCCTGACCATCTGGTACCGCATCACCCAGCAAAGCTTCAAACGTTGCCGTTTTTACCATGACACCCCACCCCCCACGATATTTTATCCTGCAATCAAAGTGGCTGCCCGAACCGCTTCGGCCAACTGAAGTACATCTTCTTCAGTTGTCTGCCACGAACACATGAAGCGGGCGCCACCTGATCCTATGAACGAATAGAAGTGCCAGCCACTGGCACGAAGGGCCGCTGCAACCGCTTCCGGCATCTCGACGAACACTGAATTGGCCTGCCGTGGATACATGATGGTGACACCCGCTATACGTGACAGATGATGCTCCAGCATTGCCGCGCAATGATTGGCGTGACGGGCATTTTTTAACCAGGCGCCCCCTTCAAGCATCCCGATCCATGGCGCTGAAATAAAGCGCATTTTGGAAGCCAGTTGGCCGGCCTGCTTGCAGCGATAGTCAAATTCATGGGCCAGTTCACGATCAAAGAAAACCACCGCTTCGCCGACCGCCATGCCGTTTTTCGCCCCGCCAAGGCATAGCACATCCACTCCGGCGCGCCAGGTCAGCTCAGCAGGGGCGACATCCAGAGAAACCACCGCGTTGGCAAAGCGGGCGCCATCCATATGCACCCGCATGCCATAGCGCTTGGCAAGCGCGCTGGCGGCCCCGATTTCATCCGGCGTGTACACCGTACCGACTTCCGTCGCCTGGGTCAGGCTCAAAACCTTCGGGCGCGGGTAATGGATATCGCTGCGACGGGTGATGGTTCGTTCAATCTCTGCCAGGTCAAGTTTTCCGGCGGGGCCATTCACATGAAGCAACTTGGTACCGTTAGAAAAGAACTCCGGCGCTCCGCACTCGTCGGTTTCCACATGGGCGAGTTCATGACAGATTACACTGTGGTATGAGCGGCACAAAGACGCCAACGCCAGAGAATTGGCAGCAGTACCGTTAAACACAAAGAACACCTGACACTCCGTCTCAAACACCTGGCGCAGATGTTGACACGCCCGATCAGTCCAGAGATCGTCGCCATACGAAGAGACAAACCCGCTGTTAGCGGCCTGCATGGCCTGCCATGCCTCCGGGCAGATCCCCGCATAATTATCGCTGGCAAACTGATTGTATGTAGGATGACGATCCGGCTCTTTCATGCGATTCTCCTCACTGTAATAATTTTATTCGTCTATAAATCTAGCATCTGTATTACTCTGATGCCAGATATTTCCAACCGTTATGATGACAACTGTTGAATAGTAGCAAAATAATAGCTACTATGGGACGTTATTACATATCTGTAAGGTGTTTCTCCATGCGCTACAGCCGACTGCGGCTTTCTCATAAAATTGCTCTTGTAGTATTGTTTACCGCCGCGCTCGTCGGAGCCACGGTACTCCGGACACCATCCATGACCAGCGAACCGGCAGCATCACCGGAAGACAAAGCCAAAGAGGACCTGTCGCGGGTGGAGTATCCCAGCCTCAAAAACATCAAATGGCATGCCCATTTCGTTCAGCCCCACCAGACGCTCGAATCGCTCTTCGGGGCAGACTGGGTACTCGTGGCGCGATTTAATCGAATTGATCGACGCCACATCTACCCCGGCATGACGATTAAAGTCCCTGACAATATGGCTGATATCCGCACCTATACACCTATGCCGCATTTTTACGAACCGGCGGCCCGCCACAATAAATATATTCTGGTTGACGTAACCGAACAGTGGCTGGGGGCCTATGCACATGGCAAACTGGTTTTTTCCGCACCAGCCGCAACCGGCAAAGAAACTACGGAAACCCCCACAGGGATGTTTCAGATAACCGCACGCGATCTCAATCACACCTCATCGCTCTATAAAACCGCCAATGATGAAGAGCAATACCCGATGGACAACGCACTCCGCTTTCACATTGGAGATGATAACGTTTCTTACTGGCTGCATGCCCGAGATCTGCCCGGACGACCGGCATCACACGGCTGCATCGGCCTGTTTGACGAAGAGATGCAACTGCGGGTTTTCGGGACACCTTTGAACCCGGTACTGCTTGATTCGCAAAAACTGTACGCCTGGGCTGCTGGTGAAGACGAATATGAAGATGATCCGGGAGAGGCAGAGGAATTAGAGGACGGACCGACTGTCGAAGTTCGCGGCAACCTGCCCCGTTATCTCGCCAGGCCTCCCCTTCAACAGAGTGGAAATTCCATTATGGCAGCCGGACAATAAAGGAGAGAGACATGAAACGATTCCTGTTGATGATGATTGCTCTGTGTATGTTGACTACGCCAGCCGTTGCAGCCTCGGTAGTATATCTTAAGGATGGGGGGAAAATCAGGGCAAAATCCGTCTGGAAGTCTCAGGGGCGTGTGTATGTGCTGGTAAATCGAGATTCCATCACGGATTTTTCACCCGCAGAAATCAACATGAAGCGCACGTTTGCTCATAAACGCCACATCGCAAAAAAGCAGGAACCAGCAGTGGCCAGCCAGACAACGACTTCTACAGCGCCTTCCGCAGTTGAAGCAGGTTCACAAAAGACAGGAAGCAAGCTGAATTCGCTTATCAACAAACTTCCGAGCATGCCGGAAAAAACGCCGGAAAGCCTTGTCCCGTCAAGCGGTTCCGGCGGAACAATCAAAAAACACAAGAAAGAAATGGCAGAGCGGGCCAACGAATAAGCCCGCTCTGCGGTAATAAAACTTGATTATCGGGGACTTGGCAGATTCTTACATTCCAGGTTCCCTGTTACATTTTAACGTGCAAGCCACTTCGCCACGTCTTTGGCATGATACGTTATGATTATGTCTGCTCCGGCACGCTTGAAGGCGGTCATCGTTTCCATCACGACCCGCTCCTCATCTATCCAGCCACGCTCGGCAGCCCCCTTGACCATGCTGTATTCGCCCGAAACATTGTAGACTGCAAGCGGCAGGTCAAACTCGTTGCGCAGATCCCGCAGGATATCAAGGTACGGCAGGCCCGGCTTCACCATGATGATGTCGGCCCCCTCATCTATATCCGAGGCTGCTTCACGCAGCGCTTCACGGCGATTGCCCGGATCCATCTGATAGCTGCGGCGGTCCCCGAACTGCGGCGTCGATTCAGCCGCTTCCCGAAACGGGCCATAATAACCGGACGCATATTTGACCGCATAGCTCATAATCGGAATAGCATCATAGCCATTCTCATCCAGAATTTCCCGGATAGCACCCACCCGCCCATCCATCATATCGGACGGAGCCACCATATCCGCCCCTGCCTGCACATGCGAGAGAGCCTCCCGCGCCAGCAACTCCAGAGTCGAATCGTTATCGACATCGCCGTTTTTGATGATGCCGCAGTGGCCATGGTCGGTATATTCACACATACAGACATCAGTAATAACGGTTAGTCCTGGAACATCTTTCTTCAGCGCCCGGATCGTCTCCTGAATTATGCCGGTGTCGGAATAGGCATCGCTACCGACCGCATCTTTCGTTTCAGGGATGCCGAACAGTAGCACCGCAGGAATGCCGAGTGCCTGAACTTCCTTGGCCTCGGCTACGATATGCTCGATTGACTGTTGGTAAATACCCGGCATGGAAGATATTTCTTTCCTGATGCCACTGCCGAAAGCTGAAAACATCGGGTACACAAGGTCATTTACCGAGACGGATGTTTCACGAACCATCCGGCGGAAGGTTTCACTGCCCCTGATTCTGCGGGCGCGGAACTGCGGAAAATACATGGCAAGTCCTCCTGAAATTATGGTTTCACTCTGCGATTATCTGTTAATAACGTGCGAAGACAGTTTCTTATTTTTTGCGGCGATCCGACAGCGAAATCACCTTTGGTGTTCCGCCCTCCTGACGCGCCTTTTGAATACGGGCCTTCTCAGCTTCTTCCTTCTCAATCCGCTCAGTTTCAACAGGAGATATAACATTCTCCATACGAAGCGGAGTTCCCCCCATGGTGAAATCGGCCCCTTCGATCTGATGATCGTCAAGAATCCAGGTAAAAACCTGCATCGGGAACGTAAGTACCAGCAATTTAACCTGCCACCAACCCGGCTTGACGTCGGGAATTATCTCCTCAACACGGGCGTAGAAGCCGGGTTTATTGTCTACATGGATAAGTACCAGATCGTGAGTAGTCGCCATTCTTTACCCTTATATTTTGTTATTTTTATTCAACTGTTATCTTCCCTGCCCAAAGCAGCAGCGGGGTTCCCATCTTTTCGCCAATCAGGTCGGAAGCATTTTGAATGCACTCCCTCACCACCTGTTCCTGCACATCAAGAAACTCTCTGGCCTGCGGCGACAGTGCCAGTTCAATCAAATTGCAAATGAACAAAACGCAGTCAGCCGGTCTCAGACCCGGCTCCATACTGCACCCTGTCTCGGTAGAGTACGGGCAGACAGGCTTTCTGGTAAAATCAGCGGTCGTCCGGATGTCAACTGCGAGGCGTGCCACAACGTCCAGAACATTTATCCGATATTTGCCATTCTGGCAACACTGCCCCGCACACTCAAGACAGATTGAAGCAGCATCAACTTCTGCAATTATTGCGGCAAAATTTTCTTTAGCCTTCCGATAACTGGTCAGCACCTGCGCAAGTTTCTGAGCGGTTCCAGTCGGAATCTCCGCAAGCAGCCCTTTAAGGCGCGCCATACCGAAATTCCACAATTGCTGATCATCCACGTTTGTCCTGCCTTGTTTTTCCAGCTTTGTTTATTAAAAATTGGTTGAAGCAGTCCGTAAGCCGGGTTCTGTTCCCGGGTCGGGTTACCCCTTCCCGGGCGATGGTCATTCATCTGGGTCTGCCGTTACCGACAACCTCAAGCAACCAACCCGAAGGCACGGGCGGGCCGCCCTTAACGCCTTCCTATTTGGTCTTGCTCCTGACGGGGTTTACCTGGCATCCGACGTCACCGCCGGACCCGGTGAGCTCTTACCTCACCCTTTCACCCTTACCTGCCAAGGCAGGCGGACTTCTCTCTGTGGCACTTATCCCTGGGGTCACCCCCGCTGGACGTTATCCAGCGTCACGCCCTATGGAGCCCGGACTTTCCTCCACCGGACAAGCCGGCAGCGGCCATCTGGACTACTTCAACCAAACCGTAATCGAATATCCGGTTACTGCTGCTGTAACTTGAGGATCAGAATGCGCTGGCAATGGGGACATGCCAGCAACTCCTCGTATTTGTAGAGGTTATTATACAACTGCGGCGGCAGTTGCATATTACATCCCATGCAATAGCCATCCCGGGCAATTGCAAGAGCCTGCCCACGGCGCTGTTCGCGCAGAACAGTAAACTTTTTGACCAGACTGGCGGGGATACCCTTGATAACACCTTCCCGGCGTTCAACATCGGCATCAATATCCGACTGAATTTTGGCGATTTCGGTCTGTTTTTCAACAACGCGCTGAGCGGAGTTTTCAGCCAGCTCTTCACACTGACTACGTTTCGCCGCAAGCTCACCGGAGAGCTCTTCGATCTGGCTGATCTTCTGCAACAGCTGGTCTTCAAGCTCGGCGACCTGTTTCTTGGCAGCGGTAATTTCACGGCCAACAGCCTGAAATTCTTTATTGGTCTTGATCTCTTTCATGTTTGTTTCGGATCTGGCAATATTTTCAAGTTCCGCTGCGTGGGTAGCCTCCAATTCCCCCTTTTCAGACTCGCGCTGAGCCAGAGTTGCTTCGAGAAGAGCAATATCTTCCCTGGCCGTATCCACTCCCTGACTAATCCCGCTCAATTCGCCCTGCAAACCACCCTGAGCTGACTTCAGAGTATCGATTTGCTGATCGATATCCTGTAATTCTTCCAGCAGTTCCAGTTTCTTTCTCAAATGAATTCCCCCTTGCTACAGTTATATTCGACTAGTTCCCGCTTATATTCGAAACGGATCCGATTCCGTTCGGCACGCTTCCACCTGGCAATTCACATAACCGGCTTTAACAAGCGCCCGGTCAAGTCGTTGCGTTATTTCATTCACCATAATTATTTCCGTAGGGAAATGGCCGGCGTCAATCAAGGCCAGTCCCTGGTCTTCGGCATCACGGGCCTCGTGATATTTAACGTCGCCGGTTACCAGCACATCAGCGCCGGACCTGACAGCCTCCCGCAGCAATGATGAGCCGCTGCCGCTGCACAATGCCACTTTTGAGATGGTGGCAGTTGGATCACCGACATAACGCAGTGCCGGAGCCGACAGAACTATTTTCAGTTGACCGGCATATTCCGCCAGCGTCAACGATTGCGGCAGGTGCCCAATCCGGCCAAGGCCCAACTTCTCACCATCATTTAAAAGCGGATAAATATCAAAAGCCGGTTCTTCATAGGGATGCGCCGCCAACAGCGCCTTCACAACCCTCGACACCTGGAAACGGGGCACCAGCAGTTCGAACCGTTCTTCCGGCACTTCCGCCAAAACCCCGACCTCACCGACATACGGCTCAGCGCCGTCAAGCGGAGTGAACGTCCCGACACCATCGGCAGCAAAGGAGCAATCGCGATAATTCCCCTGGATTGCAGCAAAAGGAAACAGCGCAGAGCGCAGCTTTTCCAGGTGGTTCATCGGGACAAACACAACCAGTTTCACCAGTTCACATGTCGTGGTTACCTTGAGCGGAACACACTGGGAAAGCCCGATTTTGCGCGCGAGGAGATCATTCAGTCCGCCATCGGCAATGTCATAATTGGTGTGCAGTGTAACTATGGAAACCCCGGCCCTTATAGCTTTTTGGATCAGAGCACCGTGCGGGGTCGCAGTTGAGATGGATTTGAGCGGCTTGAAAATAAGGGGGTGGTGAGTAACAAGCAGTTGACAGGAGGCGGCAATGGCAGAATCAACAACATCCGGCGTCGGATCGAGGGCAACCATGATGCGGGAGACGTCTGCCGCAGGGTCACCGATCTGTAGCCCGGGGTTATCCCACGTTTCCGCCAGTGTTACTGGAGCAATTTTATTAATGATTCCAACTATGTCTGCTACTTTTGGTGTTTTCATTGGCTACAATTAAAAAGAGTGCAACCTTGCGGTGTGCACTCTCGTTGTGAGGTATGGTAACGGGACGTTCCCAAATATCTAGCCGGCATCCGGCATCTATCCCTCGATGTATGAAATGGTGGGCCCACCAGGACTCGAACCTGGGACCAACCGGTTATGAGCCGGTGGCTCTAGCCAACTGAGCTATAGGCCCGTAGGGGAGTTGCATAATAGAGGACGCCACTAACGCTGTCAAGTAATTTAAGCAGTTATGCCCGCGAGAGAAAACGTCCATCCCGGGTATCGACCTTAACTTTTTCGCCTGACTCCAGATATGGGGGAACCCTTATTTTAAGTCCGGTTTCAAGAATTGCCTCTTTAGTTTCAGCAGTCGCAGTGGCATTTTTCATGACAGGGGGCGTTTCCGTCACCGTCAACTCAACCGTCATCGGCAGATCCACGTTAATCATGCGCCCTTCAAACAAACCGAGCACAACCTCGGCACCGTCAAGCAAATACAGTGACAACGGCTCGAACTCTTCTGCCGGCATCTCAAACTGTTCGTAATTTTCGAGATCCATAAAAACGCCGTTGCCGCCATCAGCGTACAAAAACTGCCCTTTATGGCGTTCGAAATCTGCTTCATCCACTTTGTCACCGGAGCGGAAAGTTTTCTCCAGCACCTGTCCGGTGATCAGGTTACGATACTTGGTCCTTACCATTGTGTTGGCACCGCGAGCAGTGGGCGAACTGATGTTGATATCGACAATCAGGCAGGGGGCCGCATCCAACTGGATGACAAGCCCTTTTTTGAAATCAGACGTTGAAAACATAACAGCTTATTCTCCTTGATTATTGGGTCTTATTGCACTTTCTTCCGGTATTCCGCAGTCGGCCAGAACGGGATGCCGCCACGGGGAGTGAACTCACCGCGCACCGTCAGCCAGGCCGGATCGAGCAGCTTAACCAGATCATTGCAGATGCGATTGACACATGATTCATGAAATTCTCCATGCATGCGGAACGATCCGAGATATATTTTGAGGCTTTTGCTCTCAACGCAAAACGGGCCAGGTTGGTAGTCGATAACAATTTTAGCGAAGTCCGGCTGACCCGTAATCGGGCAAAGGCTGGTGAATTCCGGGCATTCGATATGCAGTGTTCCGACAGCATCAGCCGGATTCATCTCCGACGAAGCAAAAGGACTCGGAAACGCCTCCAACAGCAAGGCGTCAGGTTTGTCATAGTTATAAGTGGTAGCACCGGAGCCGAGCGATTTCAGTTGATCGTGCAATTTCATCTATTCACTTCCAAGCGTTTGACATGGGCAAAACGGTGGCACCATAGCAACAAAGCAGAAGAGGAGCAATCATTTTATGGCCGTTCGCCTATACCGGAGTTACCGGCAGAACACTTCCCGCCTCCGGCATCAGATAGCAGCGCCATTCTACGGGAAGCATCGGAACCGCCAAAGCCATAGCTTCATCAAGTGTCTTCGCCGGAATCATACCCATTTCCTCAACCTGCTGGTGCGGAAATTCCGACACCAGGATAATCCGAAAACGAAGCGCTTTCTGCCGCAAAGAGTAGGCGGTCTGTCCGTTGATTTCGTAGTGGGCCCGCAACGCCGCTTCAAACTCATCAAGCTGTCTATAGCGAAACCAGTTAAAAAAAGTGGCATTGCCGAATCCGTCGCGGCACTCGGCCAGCAGTATCATTACCCCATTATCTTTGATCGCCTGCGACGCATATTCCATCGACTTGTGGGCCTGAATCAGGTTGATATCCTTTGGGAAGCCGCCGCAGGAAGCAACGACCATATCGCCTTTTTCCGCTACGGGATAGGTAAACCGCTCCCGGTAAAAGCTACAGCCCGCTTCATGTGAATCACGCCAGTCGCCGGCAAAGGCGGCAATAATTCGTTTGTCGGCAGCAAGCACCGTATTAAGGATAAAAGCCGGACGCGCCATGGCACATCCTTCGACCATCGCGCGATGAACCGGGTTTCCTTCCAGATTACCGGTAACCGCTAAAGCATTTTTGCCGGCTCCTTCGCCCGGATTTAGCACGGCAAAATGACTGGCCATACAGGCCTTGCGACTGGCAATGCCCGGCAGGACGCTCTTGCGCCCTCCGCCAAAACCGGCAAAGTAATGAAATCCGATCGTGCCGGTCAAAATCAGATGATCAGCTTCTATCGCCTTGCGATTAATGCTGACCTTGATGCCGTTCGAGGTCGTTCCGATCAACGTCAGCCCGTCATGATCGTCACAATCGTGGTCAGAAACCTGTATCCGACCATACAGCGAGCCAAGAATTTTCTTATGTTCGTGCACGGTCTGTTTGCGATGGATTCCGAGAGCGATAAGAATTTCGATATCGCCATCGGCAATCCCGTGGCAGGTAAGGCGCTCCACCAGCAGGGGGAGATATATCTCGCTTCCGGTATACCGGGTGATATCCGAGGTAACGACCACCACCTTCTCACCCGGTTTGAAGGATGAAAAATAATGGTCGCAGGTATCCAGTGCGGCTTCGATTATATCTGCAGGGGATTTGTTAACAACGACAGACGAGGGAGCAACAACTCCCGCCAGACTGTCCGGCGGGAGTTCGAGAGAAAATATTGTAGAGCCATATTTCAGTTCCATACGGAACTAGATCCAGGCGTCTCCACCATCATACTCATAATCAGCGCCCTTGGTTTTAGGAGTAACCCTGAATTTTGCTTCGCGGGCAAGTCTTCTCACGCGATCAGTTGCCGTTTCTCCCAGATCACTCAGTTTCCCACGTATCTCACGACCGGGAGCCGGAGCCAAAAGCAGTGCGGCAGCGGCTCCGATTACTGCACCGGAAACAAAGGCAATCACTGCGGCAGCGGCATTATCATTGTTAGTAGACATGAGGAACTCCTTTTATCGTAGTATCTGAACATTTTCTGAAACGTAGATTGTGTTTATTAGCACAGCAGAGATGTGGAATCAAAACAAAATTCGCACTCTGTTTCCACAGACAGCGGCCCATCTTCATCAACGCAGCCCGTGCTTAACCAACAGATCGCTGAAGGTCTGCTGCATCAGCGGCTTGGTGAGATAATCATCACACCCTCCCTGCGTCAGCGCGTCAAACATATCATCCGGAGAGCTGCTGCCGGTCACCATGAAAACGGTTGCCCGCGCTCCACCATGTTCAGCCTCCTTCTCCCTGATTTTTTTAAGCGTTTCGTGGCCATCCATGCCCGGCATAAAGATATCCATGCAAATCAGATCAAAATATTTTTCAGTTCCAAGCGCGTCTTCAACTAGCTTCAGGGCTGCCTCACCACTTTCGGCACAGACAACCGCTGCCTGGCCTTCGAGAAAAAAAGCGAGCAACTCACGGTTCATTTCCACATCATCGACAATCAAGGCCTTCATGCTCCGCCCTCCGGTATATTTGATCTGTTTTTTTGCTGTTCAAGTTCAGACTGCTGCCTGAATGTCTGCTCTATCATCTGGGCCGTAAAAGAAAGAGGAGTCATCCCTAGGAAACGAAAGCCCCCTTCAATTGTGTTTTCTATAACGCTCACAGACCCGTTACGTTCTTCACGAATTATATCGCTCACACTGCCAAGCGTGATATTCACACCTTCGCAAAGCCTCTTTTTTACGTTAACTTTCGGGTTGCACCGTTCATATGCCCGCGAACGGACCGCTTGAGTACGTTCCGTAATCGTAACCCGCCTTTGAGCAAACGCCTTCATATCAACGGAACCCTTCGGTGCCGCGTTAAACTCCGCAACCAGAGCCTTCAACTCATTAAACAGACCGTTGAGTTCCTCAAGATCCCCGTAATGAACGCCGGCAACCACGCGGGTTCGAAGCGACGTAATACTGCCGAGGGTAGCACACTCGACACCACCCAGCGCGAAATACTCTCCTCCGGTCAGCCCCCCCTTGTTGACAGAGATTACCCCGAGACACTTGATCGTAGAGCTTCTGATTTCAACTTCCGCCGCAACATTACCGGCACACTCTATCAAAGAATCGCAGATAAAATTGGCCGTTATGGAACCGCCGCATTTGATCGTCCCGGTACCCTGCCCGTTCATGCCGCAAAAGGAAACATCCCCTTCCGACTCAATCGCACAGACTCCGATGTTCCCCTGGATCTTGATCCCCTTGGTGGCTTTGACGAAAAAACCATCCAGCACGTCACCAGTCACCTCAACATACCCTTTAAAAGAGATGTTGCCGACTTTGAAATCAACATTACCATCAATTACATAGATATCTTCAACTGACAGGACGTTCTCCCGCACGCACACGCGTCCGGTGGCCAGTGCAAAAACATTCTGCCCGTCTTCACTCAAACGGACATTCTGCCCGAGTTCAAGTAGAACCGGCGCACCCGGTTCCGGCGGAATTACTTTTCCGGTTACCGTCAGACCTGGAGTCCCAGTACCGGGGGCCTTGATAGTTGCGACCAGACCCCCTTTCTCCACGTTCATAAATGATTGAACATTGCGAAAATCTATGACACTTGCTATCCCTTCATCCGATTCCGCCTTAGGGATGTCTTCAGCCACTCCCATGACAAGTTGGCCATCTTCTCCGGGAATCATTCGCGATCCCTGCGTCAGCAACAGACGACTGACCGCTGCAGCGCTCATAGCAGAAAGCAGAAGCTTAGATTCCGCCTCGGGAATAAGCGGCGCCGTAATAGAATGCTGCTTCAGGTGGGCTTGTAGCTCGGAACTCGTCAGAGGCGTTCCGCCGATAGTGGACGGTTCATAGGAACAGTAACACTCCACAGCATCAGAGCTCAGCTCAAATACAAGGGTGTATCCGTAGCGTTTGATTTCAAAGCGGGGAGCTGGTCCGGTTCCTTTTATGCCCTGTTTTTCTGCCATTAGAGTCCTTCCAATATACTGCTAAATGTATATGGCTCTTAAAATCCAGAGTCCTAGACCCAACATACTACATTTATCATCATTAATTCTACACACAAATTCCAAGTTTGCTCAAAGTTGAAAGCAGTTTTCCCGGTTGCACCGGCTTTACCAGGTGCGCGGCCGAGCGAGCCGAAACATAGGCCTGGATCACATCGTTAGGTGTATTCAATGATGAGAGCACCATGATATTAACCCCATCGTTGATTGAGACACCCCATTCTTTCTCGATCAGTCGAATCTCTTTGGCTGCGGTATTGCCATCCATCTCGGGCATAACAATATCGAGAATTATCAGATCGTACGGGGTGCCCCCCTCAAATGCGCTCCGGAATTTATCTACCGCTTCCACGCCGTTTACCGCCATATCGCATTCGGCAATCCCTTCCAGATAATGGGCTACAAGCTCGCGAGCCAGCTCATCATCATCAACAAGCAGACATTTCACCATATTTCACACCCCCTTTGGAATTTCCAGCGTTTCGACGACTATCCCCAAAGCGGCAAGAGCTTCGGTAAATGCACCATATTCAAACTGTAGCCTGCCAAGCAGTCGAGGCCCATCAGTCAGATCACCCTCTCTAGCCGCTTGTTCAAGCGTCGCGGCAGTCTGCTGAATGCGCAGAGCAGCGATATTCCCGGAAGCGCCCTTAATGGCGTGGGCACAGCGGCGCACTGCATCCGCATCACCCTCCGCCAGCGCCGTGACCAGGCCGTCCATCTGAGGCAGAACCCCTTTTTGAAAGAGCCCGACAAAACGGGGGATCATCTCAGGTCGTCCACCAAGGCGTTCCAGCAACTCGTTCCGGGCAAAGATTTCGACCGTTTCGTCACTTTCATCTGACGCTGATTTGGAAAGTGCCGCTGCCGGGGGATCTTCATTCTCGATGACGCCGGGTTCCATCAGACAGTTGCATAATTTTCCCAACGTCTGTGCCAGTTGCGCCGCCCTGATCGGCTTGGTGAGATACTCATTCATTCCGGCATCGAGGCAGACCTGACGATCTTCGTTTCCGGCAAAAGCGGTCATCGCAATGATCGGCACCAGCGTTATATTCCCCGAGGCATACTCATATTCACGAATCAACCTTGTAGCCTGTAACCCGTCCATTTCCGGCATTTGAACATCCATCAGCACAAGATCAAACCGCTTGGATTTGAATATCTCAAGCGCCCTCCGGCCATTATCCGCACAGGTAATCCGATGTTCAAACGGCTCAAGAACAGCTTGTACCAGGACACGATTTATTTCCACATCGTCGGCAAGAAGAATCTCCAGCGGAGTTTGCCGCTGACGACTGGAAACAGCAGCAGCTTCGGCCTCCGCCATCAGCGCTTCTTCGTTCCCCAACAGAAAGCGGACCGTAAAATGAAAACAGCTCCCTACCCCCAGTTGGCTCTCCACCCAGATCACACCACCCATCAATTCCACCAGTTTTTTACAGATGGCCAGACCAAGCCCGGTTCCGCCAAATTTTCTCGTAGTTGAGGTATCAGCCTGCTCAAATTGATTGAATATCCGCTGGCAGGCCTCTTCGGCAATACCGATACCGGTATCGGTTACCCGGACGTGCAGAGTGACGTCGTTCCCCTCCAGACATTCAAGTCCGACTTCGACAGAAATCTTCCCCCGTTCGCAGAACTTGATGGCATTACCCACCAGATTGGTCAGAATCTGGCGCAGCCGCCCCGGATCGCCAAGCAGACACGATGGCACCGCTGAATCAATCTCATGTTGCAGCAGGAGCCCCTTTTCCTCAGCCCTCACTGACAATCCGCCCAGACAGCGTTCAAACACATCATGGGGACTGAAAAGAATCTTCTCCATCGAAAATTTTCCGGCTTCTATCTTCGAAAAATCGAGAACATCATTAACAATCAGCATTAAACTATTGGCAGAATCCTTGATGGCGTTAAGATAAAGCTGCTCCTTTTGCGGGGTCAAACCTCCCTTCAGCATCAACTCCGTCATCCCCATCACCCCGTTCATGGGAGTGCGGATTTCATGGCTCATGTTCGCCAAAAACTCGCTTTTAGCCAGGCTGGCAGCCTCTGCCTGCCGTCGAGCCTCCTCCAGATCGCGGGTTCTGACCTTTACCCGTTCTTCCAGGTTCTGGGTATGGTCGCGGAGTAACCCGTACAACACTTTACTTTCCAAAGCATAGGCACACGAGAACAGCACTATCGTAAGGGCATTGAGCGATGCGGCATCCAAGGCAGCCGAGTTGCCCGGAAGTGTTCCGGCGAACATCCCACGGACGCGGGACTGGGTGGCCACCACTTGCAGCACCAGAGTTTCTCCCCCGCCTGTCTGGACCAGGACGGCCTGATTACGGTTAATTGCCCACGCAAACGTGCCATCCAACATATGCACTTCCACCAGATCCCGCAAAGCCTTATTCGAATCGGCAGAATCAGCGACCAGCTCAAAACTGCCGTCGGACTGACAATCGAGAAAACCTAATGAGCTGAACGAAAAAAGCCGCCGCAGCTGGCTGGCAGTTGCCTTGAAAATCCCCGCTCCATCTCTGGCGCGACTGATGTCACCCTGAAATTCACTGCTGGATGCCAGCATTTCCAGTATCGACACATAGCGCTGGTTGGACTCCTCAAGAAAATTGACCCGTTCCCGGAGAAATTTAAGTGTTCCGGTAATTTCCCTGTCAGACATTTACCCCTCCTGACAGAATGGAAAACGTCTCTTGTATCTGAGACTCAGACTGTTTAAGAACTGCTCCCAGCATATGGGGCGACAAACCTAGCCGTTCCCAGGCAGATTCATCAAGCGGAGGCACTCCACATTCCGCCCCTTGCCCGAATTCCATGCTCTGGCAGATGATATCGGCCAGATGAACCAGAGCTGTTTCAAGGCGGAACTGCTCGGCAGATTCGGGTGTATGGTGACACGCAACCGGCTCGCCGATACTGATCGGGATTTTCCACTTTTTCAGCAGTGCGCCCCCTACCTCTGCATGGTCAAAGCCCAGCCATTCCCGTTCCAGCTCCAGGTAGAACCTACCGGTATCACGCTGCGCCTCAAGAAGCTCACGACTTATTTCCGGCCTGGCTGCCGCCAGCACAACCTGCCCCACATCGTGAAGCATACCGGCAACAAAGAGCCGTTCCACATTTGACTCGCGCCGGTAGACACCCAGGCTGCGGGCAACGATGCCGCAGGCGATGCTGTGCCGCCAGAACGAAGTCATATTCAACAGATCTTCCGGTATCCCCTTGAATACGCCCATAACCGAAGCCGCCAGCGCCAGATCGCGCAACTGCTGGGTTCCAATGATGGTAACCGCCTTTGAGATGGAGTCCACTTTAGCATAACAACCAAACAGCGGACTATTGCCCAACCGGAGCAGCCGCGCGGTGAGACCCTGATCTTCGGTGATGATTTTTGAGATATCATCTACGGAACTGCGGGGATGGTTAATTGCATCGTTCAGGCGTTCATAGAACATGGGGAGGGAATAAACCGTACTGGTTTCTTCCAAAAGACGTTCAAGCGTTATTGTCGGGCTATCAGACAGGGTCATGGCGAACCTTTCTGAGCGCTGAAATCCGCATCAGTTCGATAATGGCAGGATGGGCCCGGTTAGTATGCCGGAAGAGAGGGGCCAGTTCCTGTTCGGCAGCAGCCAACTCCAGCGGGTCAACGTCCGCAGGTATCAGCTCCATTGATTCTTCGCTCCCCAAACCCTCAATATCGGCTTCCACAACCCCCCAGGTACGGAAAATAACCAGGTGTTTCTGCGTCAGCTCGGCTCCGGCTCCAAGAAGCATGCGCCCTGATCGGTCATGAACATCACTCGCCAAAATCATTCCGGTTTCAATATTTTCAATGGCAACCTTTCCCACTCAACCTCCGGCTAATTTTCAACACGGACTTCCAATCGCTTACACTTGCTGCATCAGACTCTGACCACCCAGCCTGGTCAATTCGGCATTCTGCGACTCTGTTACCTCAATGAATTTTACTCCCATTCCGGGCAGGGACCGGCGTTCTCCCCAGGGTCGAATCGAGCAGATTTCGACCTGAACAGGCGTAGAGTCGGTCAATTCGGTAAGAATCAGCCACCCCCGGTCACCAACGCACCACTGCTCAAAATAGATCAGAAAACAGCCTCCGCAGGATATATTGGCGGTGACGCTTCTGGCTCCCACGACATCTTCCACCGGAACGCCCCTATTCAAAAGGGTCGGCATATTCAGAAGGGTTCGCTCGCTGGTCCGAATTTTACGTTTGGGAGCAGCTTTGCAATGTTCCTGCACAAAAACAGTAGGCGAAGAGTTGCCGGGAGCTGCCTTTTCAAATGGGAGTGAACGGATTTCACCGGTGGACTCGTTGCATTTGAGGCGCAGCGCCGGCATAATTGTCACCAGCTCAGTCATGATACGCTTTTCCTCATCGGTAAAGCGCATGTAGGAAGGCATATCGACAAAAATTCCATTCAGCGGACAATACACCCCCGGGCGGAAGAATTCCATAAGCGTCCGGACGCAAATCAGAACAATTCCCGGCTGCTCCAGTTCTTCCTGATACAGCCGACGACCCTGTCCCTCTCGGCAGATCAGCAGGATAGTTGTATCTGCACTCGCATTATCGCTCAAAACCGCTCTCCATGATCCCTATACAAAGAAACTGCCGGAAGAATATAAGTAACACCATACAATTCACAAATTAACTTTATTAATAACAGTTATTCCTGACATCCCTTGGTATAACACAGAGCACGTCATTTTAAAAACGTGTTTTTCCACGAAACAACCAAATAACCCCGCCATCGAACATTCACCCGTTTCGATGTTACAGAATCCTTGCCAGGTGCCGCCGTATCATATCCTCGAAGTCGGCATCACGGCTGCCGCGGTAAATAAGTGACGACCCAATCTCGGCAGCCAGAATCGCACACAGATACTTTTGCGGCATTTTTTTGACTCGCTGCCGAAACGATGCGGACTCCTGTACCATGCGCGGAAGATGTCTGAGGATAGCGAGGCGAAACGGCGCTTGCAAACAGAGCTCCGGCCTGGCCGAGAAAAATTCGAACAGCTGCGAATAGAGCCTGTTGATGTTCTGGCTGATGGTTTCGGAAATTTCACTGTACAGCAGTGTTCCACCGGACTCCTTGCGCCGCCGCAGGATCAGCCGTGCTTCGTCGGCGGCCCGCTTTTCCAGAATGGCCAGCACGTCACCGGCATAGCGCTCCTTGTGCTCCATGAATTCGCGTTCCGAAAGCAGCAGATTGGCGATGATCTCATACGATGATGAAATTACCCCGCATTTGTTGGCAGATGCGTCACGCATCAGCACCACGCCACTCTTCTGTAGCTGTATGCGCGCCTCGGGGGTGATAAAGGAGTTAGCCCCCTCAATAATGACCGATGACGACGGCACCCCGTCTTCACCAAGAAACGACCGCCAGTTCTGGATGTCTATCGTTTCAGGACGCCCGCCGGCCGGTATGAAGAGATCAGCCTTGACCGTAAACACAAGACTGTTGTACAGGCGGTTGAAATCGTCGATATCCAGCCATTCCTCGACGAGCCGACCTTCCTTCCGTGTGACCGAGCGATGCGACTCCTTCAACCCCTCCATACGCCGCCCGGTACGGAATATGACTCTGCCCCCTTCTCCGAGAGATTCGGGATTAAAGGCGTCAAGATCGTGGGTCAGCACGATACGGCGCAACTCGTCATGGCTGATGCCGTTCGGATCATGGAGTGCCGCCGTGCCGTCCAGAATCAGGCGTACCTGCATGCCGGGGCAGCGTTCCAGCATGATGCGCAGACAGTTGCCGGCTACGTCACCGTTCGGACCGCCGGTCATCTTCAGCGAGAACCGGTCGCGGCGCATGTCGATCCCGGACGCTTCAGCCATCGTTATTTCCGCAAACGTCACCACACCGGCTGAGGTGACGCCGTATTCCTTATGGTTGATGCCGAAGCGTTTGCTGGACATGATGCCGACGCCAAGGATATAGCCGCGTTTTTTTGACAGAGCGGCGATCGCCTCGATCATGCCGTCATGCATGTTTTCGTCAGGGCCGATTTCAATCGGCTCGTCATCTCCGTAGTAATCCACAACCCGCCGATCTTTTGCTTTCCCGTGTTCCGTTATGAAAATATCCAGAAAGGCATTGGCAATGCCATACTGAAGTTTATAAAGCCGGAAATTCTCAGTTTCGCTCCCTGCCTGTTCCAGATCGGATGCGTCCAGAACGACCGCCAATTTTGAGCCTCCTTCATAAATGTCCTTATTCTTCAAATGCTGGGTGTTGGCCAAAACATAAACCTCGCGGAAGATCGTATTGGCCGAGGTAATGTAGTCGTCGGCACTTCGGGCAATGACGGTTCGCCAGCCGCCGCGGGCGATATCCGAGAACCCCACATGATAGCCTGCGCCAAAACGGCTGAAGAAAAAAGTGACACGAAACGGAAGTGCTTCCGGAAGGTCCCGGGTAAATTCCAGGCCAAGCAGTCGCAGGTACCCCGGATCAAGACGGAAAGCCAGCGCCTGTTTTTCCTCAACGAAAAAGTTGGTTTTAAGAGTATGAGTGACCAGCAGCAGACAGCAGCGATAGACGGCGCGCCGGATATCATCCAGCCAGCGATGGCCGGTATTGTACCGTTCCACGGCATCTTGTACTTCGGTCAAGGCAGCGGCATACCGTTCTTCACGTCCGACCAGGTCAGGATCGAAGCGCACCCGGAATAATCGGATCAGGAGTTGAGCCATTTCAGGGTGATCGTAAAACGCACTCTGGACATCATCCAACCCGAACCGTTCAGGCTGACCGTGAGCCAGGCTGGTGTGGCAGAACGCAATGAAAGCGTTAACCAGAGCGGCATCCTCGCCGGAGAGCAGCCCTTCGACAACGTATTCGCGATAGGCCGCTGATGATGTCGCCAGAATCTGGGTTGTGCACAACTCCCGCTTCAGACGCAGCGCCAGCGGGCTTTCGGGGGAAATGTCCTCTCCTTTGCGACTGATAACGAGAAATGAACCGAGAAAATAGGGATGAATACCGTTCGAGATGGTCTGACAATAGGCCCTCCGAATCCCTACATCCAGACGGTTAAAAACCTCCAGTACCTGTAGCAGGAATTCCCCCTGCGGCGGGTTGCCGACTGCAAAAAGCACGCGGGTTTCGCACCGGCCGTCACGCTCGACCTGGGCGATGTCAAGAAACAACCCCCCTGAAGCGTTACCGCGCTCAAACAGCCAGACAAGATACGCAATCCGGGTCGGGGGCGACATCCGGATATAATTCGGATTATTCAGCCAGAGTATTTTCAGCAGCCGATCAAGTTTTTTCAGGTCGAATAAGGGAAATGATAGACGCAGTTCGGCCCGCACCTTGCGAACCAGTCCTGCCGGTATTTCCACATTCTGTTTCAAATCTATTTCATGATTCTGGCGACGATCAAATTCGAAACGCTGAATTTCGAGTTCATGATCAAGGCCCGGCATAGCGGAATTCGAGTGAGAAAACATGGCGTAGGAAATTTCCCGTTCTCCGATGCGACGCAACGTACCATACAAGGAACCGGGACGGTTGGCACAGGCGATCACCAGCAGTTTTTCCTGATCGGTCAGGATAAAATGCCGATTATGCTGCAAACGCCCCATTTCTCTGGCGAGCAGCGTGAGAGACTCCTCTTCGTCTGTCATCGCCTGAAAGAAGTAGGGGCTCATGTGCTGTTGGAGCCAGACGGCGTTTTTCTCTGCGGCTGTGAGGGATGCATGGGCGGTTCGGCGGACGAGTGTTGGCAGGTGCATGGTCAGCTATCTCCTTGCAGATTGGAAGTGACGGCACAGTATAGCGGCATTTTTGCATTCGGCAATAGTTTTACTGACTAATGAATATACCAAAGGTTTGCTTGACCGTATACGGCTGAATTGTTATAGTCGCGCCGCGTATTTTATCCCACCATTACACAGGAATAACGCAGTGCCCGAGAGACTTTGTACCATCCTACAGAAAACCGGCAGTATCGCCATTCTTAAAACACCCGGAAACCGCACCGCCTCAGCCAGAGAACTTCTGGAGGCGTTTCGACGCCAGATGTCGACGCTGACAGGCAAACATGACATCAAAGGGGTGATGGTCACCGGAGCAGAAGGCGTGTTTTGCCGCTGCCTGCCTGAAAGCAGTGTATCTGCACAAGAAGCGGCGGCATTGTCCAGCTTTGGCCAACAGGTCATGTTTGCCCTTGAGAAAATAGGTAAACCCTGCATCGCAGTAGTTGAGGAAGAATGTTCCGGACTGGGGCTGGAAGTCGCCCTTGCCTGTGATTTTATCGTGGCATCCACAACAGCCTCCTTCGGATTTCCGGATATAGCCGCAGGCATGATTCCCTTCTGCGGCGGCAGCCAGCGTCTTGCCCGACTCGTCGGCAAATCAAAAGCAAAAGAAATGATCTACGGCGGTGAACTGTTTGACGCCGCAGAAGCCTACCGGATCGGCCTGATCAACCGTCTCTACCCGGAAGGCGAGACAATGACACAAGCGGAAAAACTGCTGGAGCACATCTGCACACGAAGCCCGCATGCCATCCGCATCGGTGGCGAAGTTGTCAACGCTGGCTATGACATTGATCTGGCTACCGCATGTATGCTGGAGCGGGATGCCTTTGCTCTCTGTTTTTCCAGTTTCGATCAGCGCGAAGGAATGCAGGCTTTTCTCGACAAGCGCCAGCCACTGTTCAAAGGAGAATAGCGATGTCTTTGGAACGCGGCTGTGTTCAGGTTTATACCGGTAACGGCAAAGGCAAGACGACCGCCTCCCTCGGCCTGGCATTCCGGGCGGTTGGGCGCGGCCTGAAAGTCTGCGTATTTCAGTTCATCAAGGGTGGCGGACGCTACGGCGAGCACCTGGCAGCGGAAAAACTAGCGCCCCTCCTGACCATCATCCAGACCGGCAGACCGGGGTGGGTCAACACCAAAGACATCACCGAAGACCGGCGCACTGCACAGGATGCATTTGTCGAAGCCCGGGAACTGCTGACCTCAGGCACGTTTGACGTTTTTATCTGCGATGAAATAAACGGCGCCGTAGGTTTTGGCCTGATTGACGTTGAGCAGGTGCTGGAATTGATCAGCCGGAAACCGGAAAAGACCGAACTGGTACTGACCGGGCGCAACGCCGATGAGCGGATCATCGAAGCGGCCGACCTCGTGACCGAAATGCGGGAGATCAAGCATTATTACAAGGCGGGGGTCCCGGCACGCACTGGCATAGAAATGTAGCGTTTAGATGATGCAGGGTATCAGATTAGCATATAACACCACATACCGGAGGTAATTTGAAATGGCTGAAAGAACATTACGCGTACTTGTCGGAAAACCGGGGCTGGATGGCCATGATCGTGGAGCCAAAATTATTGCCCGCGCCTTTCGAGATGCCGGTTTCGAAG
>JANXZX010000227.1 GCA_025355325.1 Geobacteraceae bacterium | reverse complement strand
TGATGATGACAATAGGAGCATTCCTTCGTCAGAAGGATATGTTTGGCATGATTGAAACTGACCGGTTCATACAGCTTCCCCGGACTGTTCAGCTGGATCGTATCCGGAACGCTTATCGCCCGGCCGGTGCCCGGTACCGTTGCCACCCATAAAAAAACAATTACACCAACAAACCAGAACCCTTTATTCCGCATAAATAATTCCCCCTTTACTTACTGAATAATCTTTAATCGATAAGGCATTTCGTACGACTGCACACGCCAAATCTAGCCCGGTCGTGTGCAGTCGTATTCGCCAACAGAGATTTCGCGAAGAAGCACAGCCTAGTGTCCACCATTATCTTTTTGGTCATCATCTCTTTTATTTATGTAGCGGTAATACATGGGAAAACCGACAAAGAAAGCTACGCAAATCAGGTATTCCATACTTTTGATGTACGTGTAATAATCTACCAGTGTAAAAACCTCTTTAAATTCGCCTACTGATGATAAATCCATGGTTGGCCTCCCTTCGTCCTGCATATTTTAATTTTAAATAATCAGTCCCCCCCACTACATTGCGGGGGGGACCTGAAATAATTACCCTTTGGCTTTCACAACATCTTTCTCTTTGCTGCTCGCAGCACCTTTGATCATGCCATACAACATAATAATCGCCGGTATGCACTGAATGACTACAACCAGAGCGCAGAACCCGAGAAAGAGCAGAATCAGGGGGCCGCTCACGAAAACCTTGTTTGTTACACCCGAAGATGCAAAGGCTCCGGTACCGCTTAAAAGACTGATAGCAAGGGCACTACACATTGTCGTAATAAACTGTTTCGCTTTCATGGCAATCTCCTTTTCAATGTATATATCTGTTAACACAGATGAATAAATCGTTTGCTCCATTACAATTTACTGCCGATTTTCAGAGTTTTCTTTTCAGATGCGGTAAAAATATCCTTGAGCATCCCGCCAAGCAGTCTGACTCCTGGAACTAACTGGAACAGGACAACGAATGCCGCAAAAGCCAGGAACAGTATTGTCAAAAGTCCCAGACCTCCAGCTTCATTGCCGCCGGATGCCAATGCACTTGATACGGTTCCTAGAAGTGACAAAACGGTAATTGATATAGTTTTCATGGCCATCTCCTCTCACATTGTTACAACGGACCACTTGGGCCCTTGAGATTTTTTGTGCTCTTGACGTCAGTTTTGCACCGACTGTGCCATAAATATAATTTCAAAAAAAAATTACATATATACCTATAATTGCTATGTTTTTAAAAATGGTGATTTAAAAAATTCAGGATTTTTTGTTACCGGGGAAGGGATTACAGTATACCTACTGTATACAACAACAAGGGTGCGCAAAGGAGATCACTGTGTAACGTACTGATTCAATGGATAAATAATTTATGTATTCTGAAATATTAGGTGCCTATTTATTTTATACACCTGGCAATTGAGCTATTCCAAATTGCAACCAGGCTGAAACATTGCTATCTCTGCCCACTTCTCTGATTTCACTCCGGTTACGTTGACACAACCGGGGGCTTTTTAATTATGTACGCAAAGTTTCAAAAAGTCTCAGTGATGGTTTCGTTTCCCTTATAGGATATTTCTTTTGTGCGCAGCATGGATGCCCTGCCATCAAAATTTCCACCCTCGGTTATGCAGAGGCGTACAGAAAATATGTCACCACAGACATCTCCGGTATGCTGTATATCCACCCCTTCGGAAGCACGGATATTCCCTATGATCCTTCCGCCTACAATCATTTGTCTTACGGTGACATCTCCGGTAACAAGCCCCTTCGTACCGATGATAAGACAGTCCGCAGTCACAGCCCCCTCAAAAACCCCGTCGATCTTGACTGCACCCTTGGAGATTATGTCTCCACGAACGGACGATTCGGCCTCGATTATTACTTTCAGACTTGGTTGCTTGCTAAATAACATACGGACCACCTCCAGGCTCAACTGGCTTCTTGGATTTCTGAATTTTTATAAAGCCGATCCCCGAGAAATTGGGACGGGTTGACGTAAATGCCATCCTTCCAGACTTCGTAATGCACATGCGGTCCGGTAGCGTTCCCGGTGGCGCCTGTCGTGCTTATGATCTGGCCTCGCTTTACCGTCTGGCCTGCCTTTACATCTATTCGGCTGTTATGGGCATAAACCGAAGTGTATCCGTGTCCATGCTCAACTACTACTATTTTGCCGCTACCAGCACTCCAGCCTGCCAAACTGATTATTCCGTCAGCCGTGGCATGCACCGGAGCTCCGTTAGGCGCAGAAATGTCCACGCCACTATGAAATTTCCTGCCACCGAACTTTGGATGTATCCGCATGCCAAAACCGGAACTTAATTTCCCGTCCACCGGCCATCCTTGAGGCGTCGCACGATAGGTATTCTGCTCTTTTGCCAGGTAACTCTTAATCTCCGATACCGATTTCATTGACTCATTGATCTGACGCTTCAACTCCTCGACATCTATTGATCCGTCACTATTTTCCTGTTTAACGGCATCCAGAACCTTTTTCTTTGAACCAAGCGAAAAGAGGTTTTTAAACTCCACTTCCGATGCCTTCAAAGAGCGGATCGTTGTCTGCATAGACTGAAGCTGGCTATTCATGTAGGTGTACTGTTTTTTCATCACGTAATAATCCAGCACATGGATAGTGATGGATACCGTGTAGACAATACCTACACACACGAACACGAGAAGAAGGCCAAACAGGGCAGATGGCATCTTGAAGTTGAGTGAAGTAGAATTTGAGTGCGGGACAAGCATGATGGTAATCGGTGTAAAGAGCCTTTTCAACAGTGGTCGGAGCTTATGCATGAGACCTCCTCTTTCAAGCTGGACCCATTCCGGTAAGCAGGAAGGGGTGAGGGATTCTTTCAATACTTTAGTTAAAAAATACATATTTAATTGCCACTTAAATGACACTGTTATCGATACGTTCCCGTACAAATAAGCTATTAATAATAAAGAAAATTTTCGCTAATTCGTATAATTTAGTTATTTTTTGCCAAGAGTATAACGGTAATGCAGCTTGAAGGAAAGAAAAACTATGAAGAAGGCATGGCTCATTTAATCCCTTGCCCTTACCACCTGGATATAAAAGTTTGAGAAGGATAAGGTCGAGGCTGCGAAGGAGTTTTGGTATGAAACATTGAAGGGGATTGACGAAAGCTTTTTAGAACTTTTCTAACGTCCGACTCTTGAGACTGTTTTAAGACAAAATAAAGTATTTGTACTGACAATTCCGAGGTATGCAGAAGAATAATGATAGGATATATTCAGAACCGTGACATCTGTCGATACAACAGTTTCGATACGCAAAGTGATACTTCCATTCTCCGGATAATACAAAGGTCACTATGAAAACAATACTGATAGTCGAAGACAGCCCCCTCTTTGCCCAGGCGCTTGCCAAGCGCTTGAAGAGTGATTCCTCTTATTTATTTTCCATTGCTTCAAGCTTATCTGAAGCGAAGACTCTGGTTGGAACCCTGTCATTCATGATGGCGATTCTTGACCTTACCCTTCCTGATGCCCCCGATGGCGAGATTGTGGACTACATTACATCACAAAATATCCCCTGTATCGTATTTACTGGTACCTTTGATCCGGAAATGCGAAAGCAAATCCTGGCAAAAAACGTATTCGATTATGTTCTCAAAGATAGTTCTAACTCTATTGATACCGTTTTCAGAAGTCTTGAGCGCTATTTTTTAAACAGTAATTCCGCCGTCCTGGTTGTTGACGACTCGTCCACCTCCCGCAAGCATATCGGCAACATGTTGAGAAAAGGGCATTATACTGTTATTGAGGCTGCCAGTGGCGCTGAAGCGCTCAAAATACTGGCAAATACCCCGGCAATCAGATTAGTGATAACCGATTACAATATGCCGGAGATGGACGGTTTTGAGCTGGTTTCACATATTCGTAAAATCTATTCCCGCGAACATCTTGCCGTCATCGGAGTTTCGTCCCAGGCCGACAGCGCATTGTCGGCAAAATTCCTGAAAAGTGGCGGCAATGACTTTCTGGCCAAGCCTTTTTTTTACGAAGAGCTGCACAACAAAGTACTGTTGAATATTGAACTCATTGAGCGGTTCGCAGAAATCCGCGAACAGGCTGAGCGGTTGGCTTTGCTCAATCAGTAAAGACTTCCCGACTCCGACTGCCGGAACAAGCGGGAACAAGTTTTCATTGGGCACCCTTCTTGCCTGCCTTTTCCTTTACCTGTTTCATGTGATCTAAATATTTTTCTCTTGGTGGTCTGACAAATCCCAACTCTTTGGCCTTGTTAATGCAATCGTCAGCCTTCGCAAGATACTCTTTTGCTATTTTATCATCGCTTTTTTTGCTCACTAACATATAGGCTCTTCCGAGTGAATCATAGAAGTCTGCTATCTCCGGATTTATGCTGATCGCTTTTTTTGCATAGCTGATTGTGGTTTGAATATCGCCCTTTCTACCCCAGTAAACGCCATTCTGTACCAAGAGGTTTGCCATAAACTCTCTGTATGTTAATGTCTTGAAGTATGATCCGGACTTGATGTCTTTAGTGTTGCCAATCAAGTCCTCTCGATACTTTTCATCCGCAATGTATCCACCTCCACCGGTGGCTTCAATATTTTGTTCCTTCAGCTTTGGGTCAACGTACCGTAAGAACAGGTGGTCAGGAGCAGACACTGCATAGACCGGATAGCCAAGGCGCTGTGCAATGACAAGATAGAGCAGCGGCAGGGTGACGCATGAACCTTTTTTAGTATCAAGAATACCGTTTAAGTATCGGTTCTCCGTCTTTAGGACTTCCGGGTCCGCAACGTCATACTTGAACCCTTCCACCTTATAGAGATATGTATTCAATGCCCTGATTCTAAAGTCAGGGTCTGAGCTTCCCTTAGCGTGGGCTTTAGCATTCTGAACCAACTCATCCAGCTTTGCAGTATAGGTTTCGATATTAATATCGGGGTATACTTCCTTTGCCAGGGTCAATGCCACAATCCCCATGTCAATTTTCTGTTCTGGCAACTCAAGTAACTTGTCGATTGCACCGGGGTTGCTGGCGGCGAACGTTTGCTGGCACAACAGAGAGATGAAACAGGTCATTGTCAGGTATATTCCAAAGTTACGCATTTTTCCTCCATGATACTATTTGTTCGTTGCTTTCGGTTGACTGTGACCCTCAATGCACCGGTCAAGCCCTTGAGCAAACGAGTCGCAGCAGATAATGTGATACATTGTTGCGACGTATAACATAGAGATTGCTAATAAGAAAGAATAAATTTACAGCATTGGATTCGGGGTTGAACACTCTGCGGGAGATGGACATTGCTTGACCAGAAACCATTGCCTATGACAAATTATACTTCTAAAATAGTCATTAAATTTTTTATGGGGGGATTAAATGGCATCCAATTTAAGCGATAGTGCATATCGTGTACAAAAGTTTCTTTTAGAAAAAGGATTTTCTTTTGAGGTAAAGGAACTTCCGGGTTCCACCAGAACAGCACAGGAAGCGGCTGACAGCATTGGGTGTACGGTAGCACAAATAGCAAAATCTCTCGTATTCAGGGACAAGGAAACGAACACTCCCATACTTGTCATAGCATCCGGTTCAAATAGAGTAGATATAGCAAAAATCGAGACAGCAACTGGCTTAAAGCTTGGCAAAGCTGATGGGAGTTATGTAAAGGAAAGAGTTGGGTACGCCATCGGTGGGATTCCACCGGTCGGGCATATTGTACCGCTGAAAACGATCTTGGATACAGATCTGAAAAAATATGAGGTGATTTGGGCTGCCGCTGGCACCCCTTTTGCGGTTTTCCAGCTAAAACCTTCTGACCTTGAGCCGCTTACAAACGGAATGTGGATTGAGTTATCGGAATAGTATAAAAGTTAGGAAGTGTGCAAATATGACTATATAGGGGGCTCAACCGCCGTTTTTATGGGTTTGTTTCGAGTTGAGACCTAAACCCGCTCTTATTCTATGTTTTCTCCGACTGTTTTGTTGCGGCAAAAGCACTATAGAGTGGCAAAAAGGTGAGTTTTTGCTCCGGAAGATCAGAATATGGCTGATCTGAAAAAACCAGTGCCTTGCCGCACTCCGGGAATGAAGCCAGAAAAAGATGCAGGCTCCTTAAACTGCCGCTAGCACCGCTTTTAACTTCGACCGGATGAATAATCCCGTTTATAACCGCCAGATAATCCACTTCGGCGGAACTGCTTTTTGCCTGCCGATCCCAATAATAGAGGCTTCCCCGCTGCGACACCAGCATCTCCTGCCCCACAAACTGTTCAGCCATAGCGCCGCGATAGATGGCAAGCAGATCTCCCCTGGCATACTCAATATCGTCCGGCATCCCTGACAGATAGCGCATCAGGCCCAGATCAAGCATCAGCGCCTTGAATACCTTGACCGAAGCACTCGCCCCCAGTGGGAGACCAGTCGGATTAACTGATGTAATCCTGCGGGCTACCTGTGCCAGACAGAGCGCTTCAAAAGCCTTCTTCAACGTCGGGTTGCCATACCCCTCGCCCAGCCTGGCGTATTTGATCTGTTGCC
>JANXZX010000152.1 GCA_025355325.1 Geobacteraceae bacterium | reverse complement strand
ATTGCTTGTCGACGTATTAATGTAGCCATCGCAGGGAGAAAACATCCATCCACCAGCGCCGAAAAAATATGTCCGGAAGGTATAGTATTCCCTTTGTAATGTGCTTCAATAAAGGTTTGAGGAAGCCTTACCCCTGATTCGTCCATTTGAGCAGAATCTGAATACACTACCGCCACTTGCTCTGTAGATCCCAACATCAGCGTAATCTGACGTTCGATTTTGTCAGGTTCCCAAGTGTCGTCTGTTGCTATTATACTTATATATTCGCCATTAACATGCGAAAGAGCCTCATTCAAGGTCCTGACAACACCTACGTTTTCAGTATGAGCAATAAAAGTACAGCTAACTGAAAACCTTGAAATCCAGTTTCGAATAATCGAAACTGATTCATCACTTGAGCAGTCATCCACAATAATAAGTTCTGAGTTAGTGTGTGACTGACTCCGGATACTTTCTAAGCATTCTATAGCGAACCTTGCGTGGTTGTAGCAAACAGCTATAATAGAGACCAAAGGCCGTTGTGAAGACATTTTCATTTCAATTACGTCATCAGCTGGCATGCCAGTTCCTGGCAAAAGAAGATATGGCATCAGAAACAGAGTTAATATCGACCTCGCTTATATGGCTCCCCATCGGTAAACTCAGAATTTGACTACTTATCCTTGCTGCTAATGGAAAAGCATCATTTGATATGTTAAATTCTCGATAAGCCGGTTGCAAGTGAGGTGGAATTGGGTAATGGATTAATGTATTAACCCCGACTTTGGTTAAGTGTTTCTGAAGTTCGTCACGATTATTATGTCGCACAACATATAAATGCCAGACAGGATCTGCCCAAGCGGGAACAGATGGCACAACAACGTCTAACTCAGACAATCCCTTGTAATACAATTCTGCAAGGTGCTTCCTCCGTTCATTCCATTTGTCAAGATGCTTTAGCTTCACTCGGAGCATAGCCGCCTGTAACTCGTCCAAACGGCTATTGTAACCCTTCTCATCATTATGATACTTCACACTTGATCCATAGTTACGGAGCATTCTTATGCGTGCCGCCAAGACCTCATCATCGGTCGTAATCGCTCCGCCATCACCGAAAGCACCAAGGTTTTTACCGGGATAAAAACTAAAACCGGCCGCATCTCCAAGATTCCCTGCTCTGCGACCCTTGTAGCGAGAACCATGAGCCTGTGCAGAATCTTCAATTACCTTCAGACCATGCTTTTGAGCAACTTCATTGATCCGATCCATATCCGCCGGTTGACCATAAAGATGTACTGCAAGTATCGCCTTAGTGCGAGGCGTGATAGCGCCTTCTATAAGTGCTGGATCAATATTGTATGTATTCTCATCCGGCTCGACCGGTACAGGAATAGCTCCTGTATAAGAGACAGCAAGCCAGGATGCTATATACGTATTGGAGGGGACAATAACTTCATCTCCTTGACCAATTCCCATTGCCCGGAGAATTAAATGAAGTGCCTCAAGTCCATTACCGACACCAATACAGTGCTTTGACTCACAGTATAGGGCAAACTCTGCCTCGAACGCTTCAACTTCCTCTCCCAAGATGTACCAACCCGAATTCATCACACGATAATAGGCGGCATCAAGTTCATCTTTCAGTTCAAAATATGAGGCTTTGAGATCAAGAAAAAGGATGCTCATCGAATACTCGTTCGTGCAGATATATATTCGTCATATTCACGGTAGTAATCTGATTCTTCATATAAATTTGAAGCCAAAACCAGGCACACTGACCCAGATGAAAAGTTATCAAGTTCACGCCAGATCATCGGGCAAACATACAAACCGTAGTAGGAACGGTTGAGGTGAAAGCGTTTTTTCTCGTCGCCGTCATCAAGCACTACATCAAAACTTCCCGACATGGCGACGATCAGTTGATGCAAGGCCTTATGAGCATGTCCACCTCGCTCGGCCCCCCCTGGCACATCATAAAGGTAGTAGACGCGTCTGATATCGAAAGGGATATGATTGCCACCCTCAACGAATGTCAGGTTTCCACGCGGTTCATGTATTTTGGGAAGTTCTATAATCCGGCAAGCTTGAAGGCTGAATGGCATAGCTTCAATCAACTCCTTTTTTTGTAATTCAGGATTCTGGCAGGGTTGCCAACAACAGTTGCACCGGCGGGCACATCTTTTGTGACAACAGCACCTGCCCCCACTGTTGCACCTGCACCAATAAAGAGTCCCGGGAGAATCGTCGCGCCCCCACCGATACTGGCACCATCTTTTATACAAGTTTGCAGACACTCAAAACTTGTGTTACGACTCCTGGGGTATTTGTCATTTGTAAAAGTCACGTTGGGACCGATGTGTACATCGTTGCCGACTAGAAGCCCGTCCCACAATTGAACTCCGTTTTTTATTGTAACACGATCACCGATGACAACATCATTTTCAATAAAACAATGCGAGCATATGTTACAGTCTTGGCCAATTTTTGCGCCAGATAGAACAACTACGAATTGCCATATTTTGGTGTTCTGGCCAATTTGGTTCGATTTTACATCGGCTAGAGGGTGAATGAACATCATAACACCTCGCAATCTATAGTTTAATAAAATTACAACTTTTTTTGCTCACCCAGAATCTTGCTAATGCCCCAAGCCAGGTGAGACCAAAATTCTTCGTAAAAAGACTTTCTTAACAAATAAACGCTTAGACCAAGAAACACGAGAAAAACTCCGGACTTTACAAACAGGATACCTAAAGGAATTAAAGGAAAAAGGTTGGCAATCCACCATGCCGCCCATCCGGATATCAAACAAAGTAAAAAGGTGGGGAGGATGTCATACGCTTGCATCCGCCAATGATAGTTTAATAGTTTGACATTATACCAGGCATTAAGAAAATAGGCATTCACTGTCAGTGCAACCACGCTCCACGCCAGTGCGGTAACCCCATAACGATAGACCACAGTAACTGTTATAAGACCAATAACCATCTTGATGTTTTCTAGTCGTAAGTTAAGATTCGAATAACCTTGAGCCTGAAGGGTCATAAGGTAAAGTACACTGACAGGGTAGAAGACACCGGCGTAACAAAGAATCCGCAATAAATGGATAGATGTACGCCATTTTTCAGTTAACAAGAGCGGTATCAAAGGATCGGCAATAACAGCTAACAGCGTCAATCCACCAGCAGATACCAGCAAAGTTCCACGAATAATTTCGCGAACCCGCTTGAGTAATAGTGGTTTATCCTCTTGATATCTTGAAAAAAGTGGAAAGGCGACCCTATTCACTATCCCGCTAATAATCTCAGCCGGCAACATTCGTAAGCTGTTTGCCCTATTATAGTACCCAAGACTTTCAGGTGAATATACCTTGCCAATGATTTGTGAATACATATTTTGATACGTTACTCCAATAAGGCTGCACCCAAGTAAATTAGAACTATAGCCCCACATAGACCGGATGCACTGCCATTTGACTTTACCGGTCGGTCGCCATTGACTCATTTTCCAATACAAACCAGTTCGGACAAGTCCTGCTGAAATACTTGCTCCCAGCAAACTCCAAACACCGTAGTCGAGATATGCCATGCTAATTCCCGTCAAACCAGATACAATTGAGCTGATGGTGCTGATGACAGCGGTTTGCTTAAACATCATATTCCGCGTCAACAGGGCAGACTGTACAATGGTAAAGGAAGAAATTATAACCGTCAGTGAGTTGACACAGAGTAAAGGGAGAAGTATAGGTTTTTTGTAAAAACCAGCAACAAATGGAGAGATCAAACAAAGAAGAATTGCCAAGCCTCCACCGACCACGATGTTGAGAGCAAAAGCACTGGTTTCGTCATCTAATGTGAGTGTTTTTCTTTGAATTAACGCTGCTGACAATCCGGAATTGGTAAAAACATGTGCCAGACCTATAAACAGAGCCATCATGCCAACCAATCCAAAATCAGCTGGCTCCAACAATCGAGCAAGAACAATTGAGATGATAAAGCTTACAAGTTGAGGTCCCAATTGTTCGATGCCAGACCAAAAAAATGCTTTTTTTACAGAGGGTATAATTGAAGTCACCAAATATATTCTATATTTTAACTATAAAAGTATTTCCATAGAATATTAATCTTTCTATTCAAACTTAGTAACAATATTTGTGATTATATCCAGTGCTTTTTTCAGTTCATCAGTATGTGTATTATTGAATGTTGTCATTAGACTCTTCAAGCTAGAACTTGAAATGCCATCCGTTCTCTGTAGATAAACAACATCACAATATTCTGTCAGAAAATCAAATTTCCCACGCCAATCTTCACCAATACCAAATATTGAAATATTATGTTTTTTAATATCATCAACTTTTTGCTCCCAACACTTTTCGGCAATAACCATGTCAACATATCTAACAGAACTTACAATTTCACTCCTCTGCTCAAAACTTATTACCGTTTTTTTTCCTTTTAGTTCATTGAATTCATCTGTTGAAACTCCTACAATAAGACTATCACCCATGTCCTTTAAACGCTTTAGTAGCCTTAAATGCCCAACATGGAACAAATCGAATGTACCATATGTTATTATTGTTGACATAAATAACCTTTTCAAGAAGGGTGAATATGAAAGCCACGGGTTATTACACAGCAAAACAACCAGCTAATCAATGAAGTCGTTTCTTATTGTTTCAATGATTTTTTCACTAGCCTTGCCCTCACCGATTAGTGATAAAGAATTGCAAATATCGATTCTCTTCTGTTTAAGAGGATCATTGCCAGAAATGAGCATGTCAAGAGTTTCCCTCAATTCAGATTCATTTCTAACCCAATATAAGGAATCCGCAATGATCTTCCCGTAATCATTAAATGCGTTAACCCTATGAGTGTAAATTATCGGTTTACCCGTCACAAAATATTCAAGAAGCATTGATGAAATGTCAGAGACTAATACATCACTGCTCAGGAATGTATCGATATATTCTCCACTATTATCCATTATCATATTATCTGAATTTTCATAAAACAGTTCCATATTAAATAGTTCCTCAGAAGACAATTCACCTGTTTTCAGAAAATTCTGAAAACAAAGTGGATGTGGTCTGAAAACAAAGTCGACATCTTTATTTATTTTACAAAAGTTTATGAACATATCTTTATAATCAAAGAAGTGGGAAGTACCTTCATGCGTGCACCATCGAGGAGTCCACAAGATGCGTTTTATTCCTTCTCTATAACCTCTTTTCCAAGTTTTTCCTGAAATTATCTTATTTTCCAACAGATAGTCAAATTTTGTATTACCACTTAATATTAGCTTGGTTCTATCGAACCATCTATAATTACTAATTTTTTTAAAGTAGGCCTCTTTAGCAATTTTATTTTCAGCGAAGATAAAACTAGCATAACGAAAGAATGAGGGCGGATGTACTATTTCATCTACTTCACCAGAAAAAATGCATGAACCGTACGGCATATAACATACCTTTGAAGACAGTGACACATTCTCAATAGACAAATGATCTGGGAGTATTTTGTATGGCGTTTGATAAAACACATAATCTATTTTATGCTTTTCCAAATCTATCCATTCGTCTGTCATTTCGTTATATCCTCGCATCACACTTACTGAATTATTGCTAAGATATTCAAACATTTTACCGTCTTTATATTTTCCTTTAGGCACCGAATTGTGTTGGTATGGAACGGCTAAAACATTAACCATAAAACCTTTATCTTTACGCATTGATTCATATAAAGAGGCAAACATTCCCCATAAAGAAGGTAAATGGCAGATAAACAAAACACTAATTGGTTGGTTATGGTTACGTTTAAGCATACAGCGAGTCCTGAAATTAGCCCTTGCAAGAGACGCTATCATGTTCTCTTGTTGCTCAATCTTTTTGTTCAAAGGTTCAAATATATAATTTATAGTTTTTTTTACTATCTTTTTAAATATACTCATCGCTATATATTTAACCTTTTCTATGTAAAACGCCAAACTGGCAACGCTTCTTAAATAACTTAATACTTTTATTATTAAAATACGTTTCCAGTTTCAATTCCAATAATTGTTTGTACCATCTTACGAGCTGTCACCCAGTGTAACGACACGTCATGCTCATCCGCATAGTTGCGAAACGACTCGGCAAGTGACACAAAGCCTCCTTGTTCAAATAACATCGTCATGACATCTTCCTGAGCCCCATGGGTATAAAGCTTCACAAAGACACTCTCTGGCTTCCCTTTTACAAAAGCACCGGTCTCAATCCATAATTTAACCCGATCAGGTGATGGAGGAAAATTTCTCAGTAGACCACTGTTTTCAATTCGCGGAATAAAGCCATATTTACGCCGACTCCAATCAGGAGCAAGCGGTCCCTGTACCATCAACAACCCCTTGCCCCGTTTACCTGCCTCGGCATCAAGTCCCCAATTGTGAGACTTGGGCTTACCCGGATTATCCAGCGCATAGTATATGCTGTTCACCTTACGTGTCTGAGTCAGGCTTGGTGCCGACGGCATTGTAAAATCAGCGTAGCAGCCTGTTTCCAGTAAAATTGAAATTTCATCATTCACGCCGCACCAACGACCGTCCGGTCGCGAGTTACACAGCGCCCAGTTGCCGTGAATGAAACCATACTCAATCTCTCCGGTCAGATTATTACATGATAAGAGTCCATGTTTTTCATGCAGCCGTTTTTTGTAATCGATCAACGTCCGTCGCAGATTCTCCGAAGTATCATTATCGTGGTGCAGATGAATTTCCACATCACCAAACCCGGCATGGCAGAGTCTGGCAAGTTCGGTCATGTCATCTTCTCGATACTCTTCTTCAGGATAGAAGAAGCTGTGCTTCAAAGAATTTCCATCCGAATCGAGCTGTTTTTCCGCAATTTTCGGATATTCTTCAACCCAACGTTGAATACGTTTTCGCGCAATCCCGGTATCTGCCTTGTCCCAATACGGTTCATAATGATCGCATATACAGAGATAGACATGTTTTGGTTTAACGGATTCTTCTCGAAATTTCTTCTTTATTTCTCTGGCATAGTAATGCGGTAACCAGCTAAGAGTTGAAATTATTTTTTCATACATCGATAGAGCCTACTTCACTGTATTGTCAGCGCCCAACGGTTGCCACACGGTTTTACAATCACCGGTGATCCATCGCCAGAAACCTGCCAGCGCCGCAGCATTCATCACCAGAAAGAAATATTCCAATCGCAAGATTCGGTTGGCACGCACGGTCGGCAGCAGGCAGGCGAGCAAAGCCGACGCGTATAACAGACATTGCAGAACCACGACCGTTCGATATAGCATCCCCTGAAGCAGCGCCCCGCTGATGAAAAGTATGATAAGAGCAAACGGCACGATCAGACGCAGGATTTTGTGAGAAACTAACCGCCACCAGCATGGATTTCGCCACGGCAGTAGCAGTTCTGGCTGCAGGCTCAGCATCTGCCAGTTGCCTGCCAGGGTACGTACTTTTCTCTGCCACTCCTGTCCGGTATCTTTTGAAAAACAGTCAAGAGCAACAGCCTTGCTCTCAAAGATGCAGCGATAGCCTTCCCGGACGATATTGAGTGGAGTCAGGACATCATCAAGAATGGTACCCGGCGGTAACGGTTTAAAGAGAAACCGACGAATCGCATAAATTGAGCCGGTTGCACCGACGACTGAGCCTGTCCGGCTTTCCATTTTTCTGATCCATTTCTCATAGTTCCAGTAGGCACCCATTTCAACCTGTATCCGGCTCTGATCATCTTTCACCAGAATGAGTTCACCGCTTACACAGCCGACTCGTGGATCATAGAAATTGGCGACCAGCCATGAGACGGCGCTGGGTTCGAAATACTGCCGGGCATCGCAGAATACGATGATATTACCCTTTGCTTGGGCAATACCTTGGTTCAGAGCCTGGGCTTTGCCCAATCTGTCTTCAAGTGACACCAACCGGACACTCCTGTCACTATATGACGAGACGATTGAATTGGTGCTATCAGTTGAGCCATCAGAGACAACGATGATCTCAGTCTTGTCAGTCGGATAATCCTGTGTCAGAAGATTGTCAAGTCGTTTTGAGATATTAGCCTCTTCATTCCAGGCGGCAATGACAATCGAAACATTTGGAATAAATAAATCTTTATGAACGTCAAGTCGGAGCGACTTTTTGGGGAAGAACCGCAACAAAAGAGGGTAGCCGATAAAAGTGTACAGGATACACGCCAGTGAAAACCAGAATAGCCATGTTGTCATGTATGTTGTCACCAAAAGTTTCCTTAACCCATATAAACAATGTAGGTATATGGACGAGATCAATTATCCGTCTGAAAGTGCAGCTTCTACTTCCTGCCTAATAAAATCTTTTAGTTATCGAAAGCATGATCCTATTGACTTCAATTGAGCCGACCGGCGAGAAAATATTCTCAGAGTGAGCGATGTGGTTGTATGCTCCTGTCAGAAATAAATCATAGTACAATTCGTATCGTAGTCCAAGGTTGAATGAATTATGATAGCTCGTATCGGCCCCGTCCAAATATCTGTCCGCAGCCATGGAGGCCGTGACAGTGGCGCGCCGGTTGAATTCATAGGTTGCATCGGTGCCGACGTTGAACCAGCGTGAGCCAATTACACCAGTCTGACTGTTACGAATCTGTGCATAACCGGATGATAGGCCGATAGCGCCACGCTTATAAGTCTTTGCCAGACGAAAGTTGATATATTGCCGCTCTGACGCATTTAAGTTCAGTTCAGTATCAAACGAAACTCCGGAATTTACTGATATGATGTAGGTGCGCCATGTATGTATCCATCCGAGGTTCCAATAAGGTGATGTAGTAGAATCCCCGTTCTGCGGAAAGAAGACGGAATATCCGCCTTGGGCAATTACTGATGATCCGTCGGCATACTTGTATGTGAATCCAATGCCGTGAGTAAACCGTGAAAAGAATGTGCCCGTGCTGGTCTCAAGTTGCGAGGCATCAGCGGCCATAAAGACACTGCTTTTAGGACCCGTTTCCCTGGTTACATTAAGAAAAACTCCCTGTTCCTGGTTAGTGATAGCAGCCGCGTAGTCATACCATCGGTTCACATAGCGGTAACCACCTTTTGCTGCCCATCTTGGGTTAAGTTGATACACGATAGAGGGTGAAATTTTGAAGATGTTTGCATCAGTCTGGTTTGTATATTGGTAATCCCGATTACCATCGATGGAAATATGGCTGTATGAATCCGAAATATCCAGATAGAGAAAATTATCGATCAGTCTGGTTTTGTTAACAAGAGAAAGGCTTTGGATGAGTTCATCTCCCAGATTGTTAAGAAGATAATGACGATATGTTGGACTATAACTGATATTCCAGTCCCAAAAGCGGGCGTGATATTCCAAACCGAGTGAAGGGGTAACGTGGGTAATCAGGTCTGCTTTTCGATGGTCCTTTGACTCAAATATATTATCGTTATATTCTTCCGAAACAGTCAGAGCTGGCTTGATTAAATAATAGGAGCCATGAGCAGAAGTTCGCGACATGATGCGGGTCAGAGCCCCACGCTCTAAACCGGGGGGAATAAGAGTTCGCTCTTCCGGTTGTAGAGTGTCTGAACGCCAGTCAATCGCTGACCGCTCTTTGGTCACTTGGTATAGCACGACCCCGCCGGAAATGTCCTGATTCAGAACGGATGCTTTGACGCTGGTCCCACGCTGGGAATAGTAGTGGATTATCCTGTCGGAAGCGTTTTTTAGCTCGCTGTACGTGATTTCTTTGCCTTTATATTCAGTAAATAGCTTGAGGAGATCAACTTCCTCAAGTTTGGTGACTCCGACTATTCTGATTACTTTGATAACGCCCTTGGAATCGGCTTGCGGAGGCAACTCAGCGAGTATGGTTTTGGACTGTGCTTCCAGGCTGCGTTCAGGGGGTGGTATCGCGGTGCTTCCCGTTTCCCTGGACACTCGGTTGCTATTTTGGGTGAGAGCAAACAGAGGTACAGCTTTAGCACTAAACCAAAGAAACAGCATACAGGCAAATAGTCTCTTCATGCTTTATCCAACTGAAATGCCGGAGAATTACGCAGCACGGAACAGAAAACCGAGCCATTTTTTTTTCTCCTGCTTGATTCTGGGAGGTGAATGAGGGGTGTGAGGTTCAACTTCGTTCCTGAACGCATCGTGCGGTTGACCGTTAGAGGCGAAATGATTCTTTGGATGCCGTACAGTATGATTCTGGCCGATGCTGCTGATGGCAAGGTTTTCAGATGCTCCCAGATCACGGGGATTAATAGCTTGGAGCGGGCCAACGCGCTTGAGAATTTCAGACAATATCTCTTCAACAGAGTTATCGTGAGTACTTCTCGCTGATATGTTGACCTGGGCTGGCGGGAGCTTGTTTTTCACCGGGAGACCTTCGGATTGAACAGCGGTAACTCCCCAATAACAGTTTTCAAAATCAAGATCAGATGCCACTGCTTCGGCCAGTTCAGGGGATATAATACGCACCCCCTCAGAGAAGGACAACAGCAGCAGATAATCACAGAATATGTTGATCAGCCTTGGAATTCCCCGGGTATAGCGCAAAATTATCCGAAGTGATTCAGAAGAGAACTCGACCGCTTGCCTGTTTCCGGCACACTCCAGACGATGAAGCAGGTAGGGTTCAATTTCATCCTGCTCAAGTGGCAGGATATGACAGAAACAACTTATCCTTTGCCGTAGTTGCTGTAACTTTGGTAAAGCCAGCATCTTACGGAGTTCCGGTTGGCCCGCCAGCACTATCTGCAACAGTTTAGCATTGTCAGTTTCAAGGTTAGAAAGCAACCTTATTTCCTCAAGTGTCTCAGGTGGCAGGTTTTGGGCCTCGTCAATAATGAGGATTGTTTGGTGTCCCTGCGCGTACTGGTTGATTAGAAAATCGTTCAGTTCACGGAGAAGTGCAACTTTCCCGGTAGTTGTCACAGGCAGACCAAAATCCTCATTTATCATGGCGAGAAGTTGTTCAAAGTCAACTTTCGTATTGGATACTTTGGAGAATACTATTTTCTGGTGGTATTTGTTGAACAAATCCCGAATGACTGTGGTTTTGCCTGAGCCGATTTCGCCGGATAGCAGAACGAAGCCGGACCGGTTTCTGACGGCATGATCAAGATAGGTAACCGCTTTATTGTGAGACCTGCTTAAATAGAGAAAGTCCGGATTGGGAAGCAGATCAAACGGTTTTACGTTTAAAGAGAAAAAAGCATTATACATATCGAATACCCTGTATCATGGGCTGAGATTTGATTTTTTGAATCGAGACAGAAAAGAACCAACTCTGCTTTGCTCTCGTGTCGGCGGGTCTTCATAGCGGCGTTTGTAATCATAGTTGTAATAATAGTAGTGGTAGCCTCCTGCCAGGCTGGCTGTGGATGCTTTGTTATATACCAACCCGACAACATTGGCTCCATGCACGGAGCTAAGCCCTTCTTCAATGTTTTTCATTGAGGTCGAGCCTTCCTTGACGATATAGATCACACCGTCTGCCAGGGTGGCGAGTATGCGTGCCTCGGCAAATGGCAACACAGGGGAGGAGTCAATGATAATATAGCCGTAACGAAAACGTTCTTTTACTCGTAACAGCAATTCCTTCATCTTTTGGGAGGAATACAGCTCGACCGGGTTACCTTCCGAAGTACCTCCCGGGAGACAGGTGAGACCTCCAAGACTCGTTTCGATAAGTATTTCATCAAGACTTGCATTTCCCTTAAGATATTCACTCAGTCCGATTTTTGTCGAGAGGCCAAGATACTTTGCGATTGAGGGCTTGCGCAGGTCAGCGTCAATGAGGAGAACCTTCTTGCCGTGTTCCTGGGCAAGGCTGATAGCCAGGTTCAGGGCGGTCATGCTCTTGCCTTCTCCTCCTATCGAGCTGGTCACCAGAAACATATTTTTTGATGGTTCTTTGTCGACGATTTGGACTATGGAAGACTTGAGCTTACGATATTCTTCCGCAACCGGCAGATTAAAATCATTGACGGCAACCAGCCTGTGACTGGTAACATCTATAGCTTGGGGTTCAGCTCGTCTCTCCTGCGTTTGATGATGAATGGTTTGCTTTATTTCAGGGCGTTCAAGGTCTTCTTGCCGTAAAACCTGCTCTCTGATCGGCTCATTAGCCTGTTCACTGATCTGTTCTTTGACCTGTTCACTGATATGCTCTTTGGACTGTTCTCCGGCGCGCTGCTCCCGGGCCATTTCCATTGCTTTTTCTATCCTGCTCATGACGCGCCTTTCAGTGAGTCAACCTGTCGAGTTAGATTCGTCTTTAGTTTTTAAATAAAATGGCAACAAGTTGCGGCAGATGCAGTTTAATAAAAAGATCCTGAATAACCGTTATTTTGAGTAGTTCCAAAAGGAAAATAGTAATAAATATTGAAAAGGAGACTCCACTTGCCACGTAAATATTAAACGCCTGGCGTTTTTCGATCAGAATTTCTTCCTTGCTTTTAATAAGAGGAATAACGGCAAGAATCGGAAAGCCGAGCGGGCGGAGAGTGTCAACCAGCTTAACCGTGCCGTCAAGTCGCTCAAGGAGCATTATAATAGCCATACCTCCGGCAAATCCGGCTATTATGCTCATCAGGAGCAGTTTTATTCGATTGGGACTGGCAGGTAAAACCGGAGTAACCGCAGGATCCACAACCCTGAAATTTGTGCCTTTGTCCTGTAAGCCCATCTGTTTGGACATCTCAGCCTGATTGTTTCGCATGGCAAGCAGGTCGTGCATTGATTTCTGGGAGTTTCTGGCTGCTTCAAGCTTTTCAAGCGTGGTTTTTGAGGACGGAATGCTGGCAAGTAAAGATTTGTTCTCGGCAATATTTCTCTGGAGTGAAATTTCGTTTGCCCTAAGTGCCTTTAACTCGGCGTCAAGTTTCCAGATGTCTCGCGGTTCTGAGAGCATTCCATTAGGAGTTTTCTGAACTTTAAGTTCTTCCTGCAATGCTTCTATTTGAGATTTTATACTGAGGATTTCCGGATAAGTCTCAGTGTATTGCGACCGCAATTCATCAAGCTTTTTCAACAGAACTACCAGTTTCTGGCGAGAAGGATCAGACGCCTCTTTTACATAGTTTTTTTCCTCTTCAAGTTGCTTTCTTCTGAACTCTAGATCAAACAGTTTCTGCTGGGCACCATTAATTTCGCGGAATAGTTGTCCGGGATCAAGGTTTACAATAGAACCTTTTTCATTTTTATATTGATTAACTTCTGACTCCAACTGAGCCATTTTATTATTATAGATTGCTATTTGATCCGTGAGGAAATTGGTTGCTTCAGTTGATTCCGATCTTTTAGACGAAGTATTTTCTTCTATGTAGTGGCGGACAAGGGAGTTGACGTAATCACGGGCAATCACCGCGTTGGTATATTTAAATTTTACTCTGAAGAGGTCCCTATTTGCTACCTTAATCTCGGTGTTACGTTGAAGTTCTGTGATCAGTTTCTCGACTTCGGCTTCATTACGTCCTTTTAAATCAAAATCCACATCTCCGAGTACCTTCAGAATGTTGGCCCGGCTATTCATGGCAGAAGTCAGCACTCTGATAGAATCATCCATTGAGGGAGTAAGAGCGATTCCTTGAACCAGCTGGCTGATAACGTTTTTTTCTATGAATACGGTACATGATGCTTCGTATTTATTGGGCACAAGATAGGTAAAGAGGGTTCCCAAGGACATAATCACGAAGGCTGATACAAAAAAGAGGCCTTTTCGTTTTGCAAGGAGATAAATATATTGCGCTATTTGTGGTGATGAAGTGAACATTCGGTCCCAATTATCAGAATATACTTTCTATAACAACTACAAAATCACCCGGTTTCAATTTAACATTTTGGCTTAGATCAGCCTTATCTATCAGCTTTTTTGCCTTAATGGGAATGGAAATTTCCTTGCCGTTTTCTTTGCGGATAATGGTGATATCATCCTGATTGGCAAACTTTGTAAAACCACCTGCTTCGAGAATAGCTTCAATTACTGACATGCCGTCTCGGTATTCAATAGCTTTCGGACTGCTTACGCCCCCCATGACATAGATACTTTTGTCAGGATAAGCCGGAATAAAGAGTGCATCATTTGATTCTATGGGGACGTCTTCAGATATATCGCCATTGATAAAGAGAGAATGGAAGTTCTCTTTAATCTTAACGTTATTACGCAGCAGGTAGGCTTTTTTGAGATCTGAGTTTTTGATGTCGCTCAAACTGCACAGAATCTGTAGCAGAGTCG
>JANXZX010000145.1 GCA_025355325.1 Geobacteraceae bacterium | reverse complement strand
GGTCAGAAACTTTTCTCTGAAATGCAATCTCCAGAATCTGATGTAGAACGTTGGAATCCATAATGTCCTCCCAAAGTAAAATTTAAGTGTAAATCAAAGTATGCGTTTTAAGGCGATGTTTCGATACTTTTCCGGTACATGGCGTTGTCAAGTATTGCCCCGGCAAATGCTGCAAGCGCATAAATCAAATTAATATGTGGCGGGGTAACCGGTTTTGCGCCAAAATCTGCATAGGTCACCGCAATAACCTTGCCTCGGCTCAACAGTGGCACCGCCATGACTTTAGGGCTGCGCGGTGCTTCAATTTCTTTGTAGAGCACATTTGTCAGCACTTTATCGATCCGTTGTCCGTAGTAGGAACGGCCCTTTTCAACGACTTCATGCAAAACAGATTGTCGCTCAAGCGGTATTCTGAACATCAACGGCGCTGACGGTCCATTCGATTTATCAGAAGAAATTCCAATCGATTTTTCCGCAATTAATTCCGATTTTCCCACAACAAACGTCATCACCCGTTCAAACTGCAACGCCGCGAACTGGAGTATGACCAATGCTATATCCCGGGGGTCCGAAAGTGTTTTTAACTGATTCAGTGCCTGGCTGAACTGGGTATCCACTTCAGGATACAATACGGGTGGCATTGATTTTAAGTAAGAACCGATTCCGGAAATGAACGATGTAAACGTAGAAACATAATCCTCTTCATCGCAGCGTTCGCAGGGGTGGGGAATGACGGAATGAGCTCCGGCGCTGAGAGCTTCCAGGCTGATGGCATGCCACGTGTGGCAGCAGGCGGCAATTAAGATGGAAATTTGTGGATAAGCTGAAATTTTCTGGCGAACAAGTGCCAGATACAGCTCGTCATCACACTCATGTGAAGTGTCAATAACCAGAACCGGGTGGAGGTCTCTGCCGAGCGATTGTTCGATGACGATATCCAGGCCACTCTCTTCGTCTGAAGCAAACACAAACAGGTTCTCGTGTTTGCAGACGGTAGATATTGCGTGAGACATCAGTTTGTTTTGGCTCAGCAGGATAATGGCCGTAACCGGCGGAGTTGTTTCCGAAGGTGTCTGGGAAATAGTGCTCAGGAAGGAAACCAGCTGTTCCTGCAAATCTATCGTCGATTCGGGGAGTGCCTTGGCTACGGCCTGACGGTGTTCATCGACCGGGTTGTGGTCTTTGAGGCCGATGAAGACATCCGGAATTTTGCGGGTAATGGTTTCGAGCGCATCCAGGCCGAGCAGGTCGGCTGTTATATCGAGAGGGCCGGAATCGACAGCAGGTGGTTCTTCGCTATCGGTCGCTTCCTCGGCAAAGAAAATAGTACTCAGCGATCCGTCGCGTACTTTCTCGTCATAAATTCGCAGCGAGTCCATTAACACTGCTTGAGCGTTCAGCAAAATATTCTGGTTAAGTTTATCAGGGAAATAGCGATATTCGTCTGAGACATTTTCTTGTGAAACGTCCAGCGAAAATGTTCCGGTATCCCAGGTCAATACCTCTACGATGGTCATCTCAATCAATGACTCAAGGCCCTTGAAAGCGGTCTCCTTGTCAATAATGCCTTTTTCAATCAGCGTGGCAATCAGCGGTTTTTTCTGATTCCCGGCTTCTTTCTGTTCGGCAAGAGTTTCGGAAAGCTGGTCAGAGGTAATGGCATTCATATCAACCAGAACTTTACCGATACGGACGCTGTTGTTCAGGTGATTGGCACTGACGAAAAAACCTTCGTGAAATACAAGCTGGCTCTCACCTTTATGGCTTTTTAGATATAATACGCCGGTCTTGCTGGTCATGTGGAGAAGTTGAATAACATCTACCAGCGGAAAGTGTTCAAGGTCGCCGTTGAATGACATGCAGTTCCCTCCATTTCAAATTAATCAGTCCCTGAACCGCTTCAGAATTTCGCCGTATTCATCGATTCTTCGGTCTCGCAGAAAAGGCCAGATACGGCGTACCTGCTCGCTTCGCTCGCAATCAATTTCCACCTGGATAATTTCTTCGTTCCCGTGCGAAGCTCTCGCCAGAATTTCCCCTTGCGGTCCGGCGGCAAAGCTGCCGCCCCAAAACTGTATGCCGACATCAGGCTGCTGAGGCGAACATTCAAAGCCGACCCGGTTGACGGCAAGCAACGGCAGGCCGTTGGCCACGGCATGTCCACGCTGAACAGTCATCCAGGCATCATATTGCCGAAGCTGTTCCGCCTCTGTATCTTCAAGATCCCAGCCGATGGCGGTCGGATAGATCAAAAGATCTGCACCGGCCAGGGCCATCAGTCGCGCCGCTTCAGGATACCATTGGTCCCAGCAGACCAGTACCCCCAGGGTTCCGACCGATGTTTTGACCGGATTGAAGCCGAGGTCACCGGGGGTGAAATAGAACTTCTCATAAAATCCGGGATCATCCGGTATATGCATCTTGCGGTAGGTTCCGGCAATGGAACCGTCATTTTCGAACACGACCGCAGTATTATGATAAAGGCCGGCGGCCCGCCGCTCAAACAGGGACGCAACTATGACCACACCCAGTTCTCCGGCCAGAGTTCCCAATGTTTCAGTTGATGGCCCGGGAATCGGTTCGGCAAGATCAAACAGGGCAGGGGACTCAACCTGACAGAAATAGGTTGATGTGTGAAGCTCCTGCAGCACCACAAGTTGCGCTCCGGAGGCTGCCGCCAGGCGCACCATGTGCGTCGTTTTTGCCAGATTATCATCGCGGCAGTCGGTGCAGCTTTGCTGAATCAAGGCAACGTTCAACGTTTTCATGCCAGGACTCCCTGCGGGAGCTGCATGGTGACACAGTGCAGAGAGCCATGCTGTTCAAGAAGCGGCAGGCAGTCAATACCGATGATTTCACGCCCGGGGAACGCCTGGGCAATTCGTTCCAGAGCTATAGTGTCATTATCCGGATCACTATAGGTCGGCGCGAGTACCGCTCCGTTAATGATCAGGAAATTGGCATAGGTTGCCGGGAGCCGGTGCGCCTCTTCATCAAAACGGGCTTTGGGCCATGGGAGGGGAATCAGGCGATACGGTGAGCCATCAGGCGCGGTAAATGCCTTCAGTTCACCTTCCATCAGCTTCAGCGGTTCAAAATGCTCATCGAGCGGGTTGTCGCATGCTTGATACACAATTACATTGTCCGGACAGATGCGGGCCAGGGTATCGATATGGGAATCGGTGTCATCTCCGGCAAGAAAGCCGTGATTAAGCCAGAGCACGCGCTTTGCACCGACGAGCGATGCCAGCGCCTGTTCGATTTCGCTTTTGTCCAGTTGAGGATTGCGGTTCGGTGACAGGAGACATTCTGCTGTTGTCAGGATTGTGCCGAGCCCGTCGCATTCAAGACTGCCCCCTTCCATGACCAGGCCGATCGTATTCAGGTTCGGAAGCAGCGCACCGGCCTGTTTGAGGCGTTTTGAAATCAGGTTGTCAAAGTTTGCCGGGAACTTGAGTCCCCAGCCGTTGAAGCCAAAATCCATCAGGATCGGTTTGTTGTTGAAGATGACAGTGATCGGTCCGAAATCGCGCGCCCAGGTGTCGTTGTTGGGCATTTCACAGATGGTGACTTTGGCGAGATCCACACCGGCCCTGCCAAGAAAGTCGGCTGCGGATGCAGCATTCGGCGCGGTCAGGAGTACCCGTTCGAAACGGGTGATATGCCGGATTATTTCAACGAAGACCGGTCGGACGTCATCCAGCATGTAGGCCCAGTCGGTTCCTTCATGTGGCCATGACATCAGTACGCCATCCTGAATTTCCCATTCGGCGGGTAATCGTGGGTTCACGGTACGTATCTCCATAGTGGTGTTATTGCAGCAGGTTATTGGTCAGCCAGAAAGGTGAATATAGTACATTTATCCGCTGCCTTGCAAGATCAGGTTTTACTTATGTACCTGCGAGAAATCTGTTGAAAGTCACCACTTTGATGCTTTATATCCCCCCTCCCTTGCCTAGAGGCACCTACTTCTGGTGACGGGAGGGGGTTAGGGGGTGGGTGAAGTTGTTGTAATATCGAGGTTTTACAAACAGCTTCCCCCACCCCTCAATCCCCTCCCGCAAGGGGAGGGGAGGTTGTTATTGAATCCACCAACATTTTTGTCGTACAGGTTTACTGATTCTGTGGAGGCTGGGCGTTGTCTCCGGCCGGTGTCGTCTTTTTTTTGCGCCGCCGGGGCTTCTTTTTGGGAGCTTCTCCGGAAAGTGCCGCTGCTGGCGGCTTGACAGCGGCAGGAGTCGCTTTTTTGGGCGGTCCTGATGTTGGTCGTCTTGATTTTCCGGCATCACGGCTGCCGCCCGGTTTGTCTCTCTTTATGTCCTGAACCCGCTTTGGCCTCGCGGTCCGTACATAGTCAAGCACATACAGATCATCGTCCGCCCATTCGGTAGGGATTTTGGCCTTAATATACTCTTCGATCGCTTCCAGAAAGAAGGCACCGTCTTCGTCGGCCAGGGAAATGGCCTTTCCTTCCGCACCGGCACGGGCGGTACGACCGATTCGATGTACATAGTCTTCGCAATCCTGCGGCAAATCATAATTAATAACATGCGAAACACCATCGATGTGAAGTCCTCTGGATGCAACATCGGTTGCTATCAGGATCGGAAGCGACCCGTCCTTGAAATCATCAAGAATTTTCATCCGTTTGCGCTGTTCCACGTCCCCGGAAATGACTTTACAGGGAAAACCATTTGCGTTCAGGAGATTGTGCAGGTGTTCAGCTTCCCGTTTCGTGTTGATAAAAATCATGGTGCGCGCCATGCCGTCACGGCGCAGCAGCCCCAGCAGCAGCGAAAATTTCTCTTTGCGCGAACAATGGAACAGAAGCTGCTCCACCCGTTCGGCAGTCATCGACTCAGGGGTTACCGAAACTTTGGTCGGCGAATTCATGAATTCGTACGCCAGTTCCATGACACGGGGATTGAGGGTTGCCGAAAACATCATGTTCTGACGCTTTTCAAACGGCGGCAGGCGACGGAGAATAAAGCGCAGATCAGCAATAAAACCAAGGTCAAACATGCGGTCAGCTTCGTCGATAACCAGCACTTCGATGTCTTTCAGGCTGTAGATTTTCTGTTTAAGGTAATCGATCAAACGTCCCGGTGTGCCGACGATGATATCCGCGCCATCCAGAAGAGCGTTCTTCTGCTTCATGTAATCAACGCCGCCATAAATTGCCTGAACAGCAAAACCGCAATGGGCTCCCAGTTGTTTGGCATCTGCTTCAATCTGAACGACAAGCTCGCGGGTCGGAGCCAGAATAAGGGCACGTGGCTGGTGTGAAGGGTGTTTGTTTGCCAGAAGTCTGGTGAAAAGTGAAATCAGAAAAGCGGCTGTTTTACCGGTACCAGTCTGGGCCTGACCGGCAATGTCCGTTCCGGTAAGGGTAATCGGGAGGGTTTGTTCCTGGATTGGAGTACAAGCGCTGAAGCCGGCTTCAGCAATCGCACGGAGCACCGGTTCCGGTATCGGGAGTTCTTCAAATTTCATACGTGTTTCCTTTTTGTGGTGCGTCTCTATAAACATTCTCTGTATAAAACACCATATACTGTGGAGTTACGTCTGGCAATCGAAAGATGATGCCGCTCTGCCTGCAAACCACCATAAATCCTTGCCAGAAATGCTTTGACAAACCGGAAGCCGTTCCATTACTATGACCCGAATTTACCTCAAGGATACCAACCAAATGCAGGCTGCGCTTAATATAATCGGTGAAGATCTCAAGCTGGTCGAAGAACAGTTCCGAATTGATCTGCAGTCAGATGTCCCTCTGATTCGCAAAGTCGGCGAGTATGTTCTCTCCAGTGGTGGAAAACGTGTGCGACCTGCCCTGCTGCTGCTTGCCTCCCGTTTAAGCGGTTATACTGCGAACAAGGCGGTGCCGCTGGCGAGTGTCATAGAGTTTATCCATACGGCAACATTGCTGCATGACGATGTCGTCGATAGTGCATCGCTGCGTCGCGGTATAGCCTCTGCCAATACCCTATGGGGTAACGAAGCATCTGTTCTGGTCGGTGATTTTCTTTTCTCAAAGTCCTTTTCGCTCATGGTAAATGTCGGCAGTCTCGATATTCTGCGCGTCCTTTCCGATGCGACAACGGTCATTGCAGAGGGTGAGGTTATGCAGCTGCTCTGTACGGGCGAGCTTGACCTTACCGAAGAGAAATATACTGATGTCGTCCGTTCCAAAACAGCTATTCTGATGTCCGCCGCCTGCGAGGCCGGAGCATTGCTCGGCGCGGCGCCAACCAATCTGCAGCAGGCATTGGCCGATTTCGGAATGGATCTGGGAATCGCCTTTCAACTGATGGATGATATTCTTGACTATGTTGCCACCGAAGAGGATTTCGGCAAAAGTATCGGCCATGATCTTGAAGAAGGAAAAATTACGCTGCCGTTGATACACACGTTGCGTCAGTGCAGTGAAAGCGAGCGGGAAGTAATCAGTGCCGTAGTTGAACAGGATGAGATGTCACTTGATGATTTTCGGGCGGTTTCCAGTCTGGTCAAGCAGTACGGCGGTATTGCCTATACTATCGAGATTGCCCGATTCTACGTTAATCGCTGCAAAAACCATTTGGCGGTTTTTGCTCCATCACCTGTTCGTGAAGCCCTGCTTGACCTGTCTGAATACGTTGTCACACGGAACAAATAAGTCCTTTTCAGAGTTTATTCCCCATCTCTCAATGATTGAATTACCGGAGGTTTCATGCAGCGGATTGTTCTTTTTTTTATAGCCTGCCTGGTTCTGTCCCTGACCGCTTGTACCAAAAGCAAGAACGATGCACCCAAACAGAGTGCCATAGCCACTGAAAAAAGTCCTGCACCAGATGTTTCTGTCGTGTCCCTAACAAATGGAAGTACCATGAAATTATCCGATCTTAAAGGCAAGGTGGTTCTGCTTAACTTCTGGGCGACATGGTGCCCCCCCTGCCGGGAAGAAATTCCGTCCATGATGAAGCTTAACAGCAAGTTGGCCGGTAAACCGTTCCAGATGGTTGCGATTTCAATAGATGAAGGCGGCAAGCCGGCTATTGAATCATTCTTCAAACAATCAGGTTTTATGCTTCCAACCTACCTTGATCAAAGTGGTGCTTCATCAAAATCCTATGGAGTTACCGGCGTTCCTGAGTCATTCATTATCGATAAACGGGGAATTCTGGTTAAAAAAGTCATCGGCGGAATGGCGTGGGATTCTCCTGAAGCGGTCTCATTTCTGGAAGGATTGTTGAAGTAGGGGCTTTCATGAATAATCATGACGTAACCTACATCGGGGCATTCATAGCCGGCCTGCTGTCATTTCTGTCACCATGTGTATTTCCGCTGATACCTTCCTATTTCATGTACATCACCGGAATCTCGTATTCCGACATGCTTGCAGAGCACCCTTCGCACATCATCCGCAAGAAATCAATTCTGCACTCGATTTGTTTTATCGGCGGGTTCACGGTGGTTTTCGTTCTACTCGGGGCATCAGCGACGTACATCGGATCGTTCCTGAATGAGCATGCCACAATTATCAGAAAAGTAGGCGGAGTCCTCCTTGTGTTGCTCGGTATCCACGTCACCGGTATCCTCCATATCAAGTTTCTTCTGGGTGAAAAAAGAGTCTCAATTAAACATAAACCTGCAGGGTATGCCGGAAGTTTTCTCGTCGGTATCGCGTTTGCTGCCGGCTGGACCCCCTGTATCGGGCCGATACTCGCCGCAATACTCGCTGTGGCGGCAACCGAGGAGAAGGTATACCAGGGCATTCTGCTCCTGTTTATCTATTCTCTGGGGTTGGGGGTGCCTTTTTTTATCTCGTCTCTGGCGATGCATCGTTTTCTTAACGTATTCAACCGCTTTAAAAAATATATTCGCGTATGTGAAATTATTACCGGCTGTTTCCTTATGTTGATTGGCGTGCTGATCTACACAAACTGGCTTTCACGGCTTTCGGGCTATATGACGATATTTTACAAGGGGGTTGAGTGAAAGCACATAAAGCTCCCCATTCTATTCAATTGACCGTTTCGCAGTTGGTTGTAACCGAAGCTTTTTATGCCGGTATTCTGGAACTGCCGGTGCAGAGGTCGTTTACCTCGAAGGGCGCTCCTGACCATCTTGTTATCGATATGGATGGCATGGCGATTGTTTTTGTGGAGGATGCAGATGTCATAAGAGCCCACCCCGTGCTTGAGCCGCGTTTCAGCATGTTTCCACGTGGCATTGGGGTAACGCTCCATTTTGAAGTTACGGATATCGAGGAAATACGCGATGCGATAATGGAAGAGGGACTTGAGATCCTTTATCCGCTCGATGTCAAGCCATACGGTGTGAAAGAAATGTGGTGCTTTGATCCGGACGGCTATCTGATAGTTCTTGATGAAACGATACAGACAGCGCAAAAAAAGGTTGGGCAGTAGCCCGGCTTTTTTATTTTGAAACATGCGGGGCATAATCCATGAATGAAATGATTTTTCTGTTGCTGCTTTTCGGTCTTCCGGCTGCACTTGGATTCAAGCTTGCGTTATCGAGGGGCAAAAATCCGTTATTGTGGGGGATGTTATCCGGGGTCTTTCCGTTCTTTCTGGTGGTCCTTCATTTTCACCGGCCTGACAATGAAATCCCCGGGCATTTTCGAAAGTGTACCCATTGCGGCAGAACTTTCCGCTGGAAAGATACCGCATGCAAATACTGCGGAACTGAAGTTTCCGATTCAAAACCGGGTTAACATGTTTATTCACCATAAAATTTTCTTTTAATCTTGCTAAAACGGTTGTTTTTCAGTATGTTCATCGGATCAAAATCTTCATTTCATTACGCTCGGAGGAAGCATGTACAGTCAAGCAGGCAAGACCAAATTCCAGATCGATTTGCGCCAGCATCTGCGCGATCAGAATATCAGCGGTAATCTTGTTCACCTTATCTGTGAAATTGCCGAAGCAAGCAAATATGTGATCAACGCGGTTCGTACCGGTGATCTTGGCGTGGCTGGTACATCCAATCTGTACGGCGAAGAGCAGCTTGCTCTCGATGTCCTCTCTGACCGTATCATGCGCAAGCGTTTGCAGCATTCAGGAGTTGTCTGCAATATTGCATCTGAAGAGATGGAGGAAATATTTCAGGTCACCAGTAATCCGCAAGGTATGTTTTCTGTTGCCTACGATCCTTTGGATGGTTCTTCGCTTGTTGATGTAAACCTTGCGGTCGGCACAATTGTCGGCATTTATCAGGGGAATGATCTGCTTCAGCCGGGTCGGAAAATGGTCGGTTCAATCTATATTCTGTATGGTCCCCGCGTTTCGCTGGTCTACTCGGTTGGTAAAGGTGTCTTTGAATTCACCATGAATCAACTGATGGAATATACCCTTACCCGTGAAAATATCAAAATGCAGCCATCCGGTGATATTTATTCTCCCGGTGGGTTGCGCAAAAAATACAGTGAAGGCAATGAGAAATTCATCCGCTATCTTGAAGACAAAGGTTCCAAGCTTCGTTATTCAGGTGGTTTTGTACCCGATTTCAATCAGATACTCATGAAGGGGAAGGGGATCTTCATGTATCCGGCACTCAGTGACTCCCCCAATGGCAAGCTGCGCCTGCTGTTTGAGCTCAACCCGATGGCGTTCCTGATTGAGCAGGCTGGCGGTTCTGCTACAAATGGGGATATCCCGATTCTCGATATTGTACCGGATGGTCTCGATCAACGTTGTCCGGTGTATATCGGAAGCAGGGACGATGTTGCCAAGGCTGCAGAATTTCTGAATGGTACCTGTTGAAGAGATCGAAACCATGTCAGACTCCGAGATAAAAACGGACGCTTTGCCGCAACGCCTGTGCAGTGAGATTCAACTTTTTGATCTGTGTGATCTATCCTCATGCAAGCACAAAAATGGCCGTTTCTGCACCGATCCTGCTCTGATTGTACGTTTTGAAAAGATTTCCGAGGATGAACTGCGGACTCCGGAGCGCTATGTTTCGGGAGAATATGATGATGAAGATGCAGGCGAAGATGACGAAGGGTATGATGATGACGTGACAGATGATTTTGATGGTGGTGAGGACGGCGATTTGGACGAAGAAAGCTAGAGTTCTCAATTGCGTCCGGAAGTGTATGAACGGGGAGCGGATTCGTCTGCTCCCCGTTTTTTTATATCAATTGCTTCCCTGCACAATCTTCCCAGTTACTGCGGGGAATCGAAATAAACAGGTCGGCAATGGCCGGGTCGAATTGTGTGCCACGGAATTTAATGATTTCGGCAGTAACGAAATCGAAGGCAAGTGCTTTGCGGTACGGACGATCAGACGTCATGGCATCGAGAGTATCGATAACAGCGAAGATTCGGGAGCCGATCGGAATCTGTTCTCCCTTGAGCTTGTTCGGGTAACCGGTGCCGTCAAAGCGTTCGTGATGGGTGAGGATGATCTCGGCCGGGCTCCTTAGAAAGTCTATTTCCGATAGAATTGCGTAGCCAATCTGTGGGTGTTTGCGCATTTCGACCCACTCATGGTCATCAAGCGGGCCCGCCTTGAGGAGTATGTTGTCGGAAATTCCGATCTTGCCGATGTCGTGCAGCAGTGCGCCTTTTGCCAGTTCCTGAAGTTCTTTTCCTGCCAGGCCGAGCTTTGACCCCAGAAATGATGCAAAATTCATAACACGCTCAGAATGCGATCCAACTTCCTTCTCCCGCGCATCAAGTGATTTCACCAGTGCGGCAAGGGTGTTGTCGTAGGCGCTGGACAGCTCATCCATTGTTTTTCTGAGCTGAGCAGTCTGTTCCATAACCTTGAATTCAAGGCTTACCTGATAGTTCTTCTTTTCAAGTGCAAGACACCGTCGCTCAATCAGATTCTTTACGGTCAACACCACGCGATTGATACCGAACGGCTTTGTAATATAATCATCCGCACCAAGATGTACGCATTCCATCGCAGTGTTCATATCGGAGAGCCCCGTGATCATCAGCACAGCGATGTTCGGGTCGATATTCTTCAGGTCACGCAGAAGTTCAACGCCGCTTCTGCCCGGCATCATGATATCAGAAATAACGAGATCGACTGGCTGTTTGTTTAGAAGCAGAAAAGCTTCATCCACATTCGGTGCCTGATGGCAAACATATGATTCCTGCGATAAAGCTGAACAGAGTAAATCCCGGATCATCTCTTCATCGTCTACGATCAGAACATGTTCATTCATTCTTGTTGCTCTCCATATTGCGAGGTATCTTCCGACAGGCACTACAGGCCGACAACGGCAGGGACCAGCGAGCTGAGTCATTAGTAAAACGATGATACTCTTTGATCTTTTACCATTCAATTGTATTGTTTTCAAGCATCAAGTCCTGTGGTATAAACGGCCACGTTACGATATTCTCATAACTCCATTTTCCTTAGATTATTTCGGGGTATTCATGTATTGCCGTATTCCTTTGAACTGTACCGGATAATTGCCTGCGATGTCGCGCCGCTGGCCGTTTCTGATCCCCTTATTGTTCATGTCATCCGGCATGGTGCTGTCCGGACTTACCGGCTATTTTTGTGATATTTCGACAATTGCCGCCGTTTTTGTATGTCTGGTACTGTCAGGTTTTGTGTCGAATTCAAGGCTATTTACCGCATGTACAGCACTGTTTTTCTTCTTCTGGGGGTTGTTTGCCCTTCATCCCTGGCTCTCTCCCGAACCATATCTGCAATCAATAAAAACCGGAGTTTCCGACGCTCCGGTTGTCATCGAGGGCGTTATTTCAGACCGCCCCTCGGTAGCTCCCGAAGGAAGTCGCCTGACTGTCCAGGTAGAGCGGGTTATCAGAGGTGATCGCCCGGAGGTGACGTCAGGCTTTCTGTTGCTGTATATCAGCAGCGGCGATGTTTCACTAACACGTGGTGATCGAATACGCTTCATCTCCCGTGTCTCAGTGCCTTGTCTTCTCGGGCTGCCAGGGGAATTTGATTACCCCCGCTACCTGGCGTTCCAGGGCATCTCAGCTACCGGCCGAGTCGCTTCACAAGGCGAGATTGTGCTTGTTCGCGGCGGAGCGGTAGAATTGGTACAACGAACCATTGATTTGACCGCTCGACGTCTGGGTGACGGAATCCGGCGCGCTCTTCCGGATGAACGTGTCTCGTCGGTGCTGACTGCGCTGCTTATCGGTGATCAACGAAGGATTCCCCGGGAACTTGCTGATGCCTATACCAGGGCCGGGGTCAATCATATTCTGTCCATTTCCGGATTCCATGTCGGAATTATCGCAGCGTTCATAACGGTGCTGGTTATATGGTTCCTGACTCGATTTGAATACACGGCGTTGCACTGGAACGTGCGCAGTGTTGCGGTGCTGATCGCTGTTCCGGTTATGGTGGCTTATCTGTTTCTGACCGGAAATGCACCGGCAACGGCCCGCTCGGTAATCATTCTGACTGTTTTTGCCATAGCGCTCGTAGTAGAGAGGGAACGCGACGCCATCAATACGCTTCTACTTGCGGCATTTTTTCTGGTCGGAATCAATCCGCCCACTCTGTTTGATGTGTCTTTCCAGCTTTCCTTCATCTCGCTGTGGGGCATAATTATTGCGATTCCGCCGATCATGAAGCACACTGCCAGGGTTACGTCCCCATGGCTGCGCACCATGATTCAGTTTGTCTCGGCATCTATCGCTGCGTCGTTTGTGACTCTGCTGCCGGTACTGTTTATTTTCAAAGTAGCTTCTCTGAACGGTATTCTGACAAATTTCCTGATTGTGCCGCTATTGGGTTATGGGGCTGTGCTTGCCGGATTTACCGCATTGCCGTTTGTGGCATTGTTCCCTTCATGTGCCGCCCTGCTGCTCTGGCCGGCTGCGGCGCTGGCTACTGTTTCGAATCAGTTGATTTTGTGGTGTACATCACTGCCGGTGCTTACGTTTTATGGCATAACCGGCTGGGATATGCTCTTTTTCCTGCTGTTTATGATCTGCATGACGTTCGTGAAGGGGAGAATTCTGCCGGTGTTGGGACTGCTGATATCGATTAGCGGCTTTGTGTTGCATTTGTACAGCGCAACGGCAACGGATGGCCGCCTGCACATCACAATGCTCAGTGTAGGTCAGGC
>JANXZX010000140.1 GCA_025355325.1 Geobacteraceae bacterium | reverse complement strand
CCCAGATATGCCTGCTGGTTGGCGATGAGACCGATAACTCCGGCAACGACAAAGATTGGAATTATGACCAGAGGCAAGACAAGCGCCAGCAATTTTCCGCGGAGTTTCAATTTATTCAAGAATGAGTACATATGTGTCCCTGAGGTAGATGTATATGCTCTTTCCGGTAAGTGGCCAGTACGTTCTGTTTATTATTGTATTTGAAATTTGCCTCTCTTTACAGTTTCGGTTTATAAGGTATGTTTGAAGTAAAAGCAACATAGTCGGGTCATGTCGCATTTTTAGTTGTGTCTCAATTTGATTGTCAAGGATCTCGAAATGTCAAAGAAACGTGTTGTTATAGCCGGTATGGGATTTGGCGGGTTGCGTGCCGCAAAAGCGCTGTCCGGAAGCGATGTTGAATTGATTATGATTGACCGAAATAATTATCATCTCTTTCAGCCGCTCCTCTATCAGGTGGCAACTGCCGGACTTGAGGAAGAAGCTGTCGCGTATCCTCTGCGGGCTTTGACCCGTCGCTGGCGCGGTTCTTCGTTTATGCTCGCTGAAATCAGTTCTGTAGATCTGGACGGAAAGCGCGTTCTGACTGATGCGGGTCCGGTTAAATATGATTATCTTGTTGTTGCCGCTGGCAGTCGCACAAATTATTTTGGCATGGAAAGCGTTGCGGCGCACGCTTTCGATCTGAAGCGGCTTGATCAGGCAGAAGATCTGCGTAACCATATATTGTTGATGTTCGAACATGCTTCCCGGGAAACAGATTCACACCGAAGATCGGCTCTGTTGACGTTTGTTATAGTCGGAGGAGGGCCAACCGGAGTCGAATTTGCCGGGGCGTTGCGCGAGTTGATAGTATATGTGCTTTCGCAAGATCATCCGACTATTTCGGCGGCCGAGACCCGCATAGTTCTTGTTGAGGCTGCTGATTCATTATTAACGGCGATGCCCGCTGACCTTCGAAAATATGCGTGTGAAAAACTTCAATCAATGGGAGTTGAGGTATTGCTTGATAGCCGGGTTGTCGGGGCAACGGCTGAATCGGTTGAATTGTTCGGCGGAACTGTAATCTCATCCCATACGCTGTTCTGGTCAGCCGGGGTGGCGGCAGCTGAACTGGCGGGATATCTTAAGGGTGTTGAGCGTGGTGTTGCCGGGAGGATCGTGGTTCAACCGGATCTTACCTTACTGAACTATCCTGAGGTGTTTGTTGTTGGTGATATGGCCTGCTGTTATGAGGAAGGTGTGCCGCTACCGATGATGGCGCCGGTAGCGAGCCAACAAGGTGATTATGCCGCGCGGATGATTCTCGCGCGCGAACGGGGGGGGGCGCTTCCACCTTTTCATTATTTTGATAAAGGTTCGATGGCGACGATTGGCAAGAGTTCAGCCGTAGCCGCCGCTGCCGGTTTTAAATTCCGTGGCTATGTTGCCTGGCTGGCCTGGTTGCTGTTGCATCTGTACTATCTCATCGGGTTTAGGAACCGGCTGGTTGTCATGATGAACTGGACTTATGCGTATTGGTTTCAAGAGCGGCAGGTACGGCTGATTACGGCAAAAAAACGCCGTGCGGTTTCAGTATAGATGACATGGTAAATCAAATTTAATTTTAACCCCGTTGTTCTTGACTTTTACAACCCAAATCCCGTATTGTCCAAGTTGCTTAACGCATGTGAAAATATGGAGACGTGTAATGTTGGCATTTCAAAGTTGTCATGTGGAGATATTTTGAAGGCATTTGTTATTATTCCAACCTATAACGAAAAAGATAACGTCAGAAATTTAACTGTTGCAGTTCTTGCGCAAGACGCCGATCTGCATATTCTTTTTGTCGATGATAATTCTCCGGACGGCACCGGTGCAATTATTGACGATCTGGTTGCCGAAAATGATCGAGTTCACGTCCTGCACCGTTCAGGCAAACTTGGTCTGGGCTCTGCATATCGCGAAGGTTTTAAGATAGCGCTATCGTTAGAGGCCGACTATTTACTGGAAATGGACGCAGATTTTTCCCACGATCCGGGAACGCTGCCGCTTTTTCTCTCAGCAATCAAAGAGAGTGATCTGGTAATCGGTTCCCGCTATTTGAATGGCGTCAGTGTTGTTAACTGGCCGATCAGACGTCTGATGTTAAGCTATTTTGCCAGTGTTTATGCTCGTTGGGTCACCGGATTGCAGTTGAGAGACTGCACAGGCGGATTTAAATGTTTTCGACGTGCAACCATTGAGGCAATTGATCTGACCCGTGTAACGTCTGACGGCTATTCGTTCCAGATCGAAATGAATTATCTCTGCAAGGAAAAAGGGTTTCGCATTACTGAAATTCCGATAATTTTTATTGATCGACATGCCGGCAGTTCAAAGATGTCCGGAACAATCGTCCGGGAAGCGGTACTAATGGTCTGGAAACTTCGTTTACGTTCACTTTTAGCGAGTCTTTTAGGGAAATAATATCACTATGGCGCACGATCTTTGGTCAGTCATTCTCATAGCCGCATTAACCGGATGGTTATTCTCCAGCATCATGTTCATGTTTAGAGCGTTTCCCCAAAAGGATGTTTTTGTCGTATCAAGCGGCATTCGTTGGGGATTGGCCTCGGTATTTTCGTTCTTTATATGGGTGCTTGGAATGCTACAGGCGTGAAAGATTTATTTGTATTTTATTATTTAGCCATCTGTGGTATCAGTTAAGGTTATGGCGCTTTATTCATGCAAACTTGGTGCATCTGACGGCAAAGTACTCATCAGGGATTTTGAGGCATCTGATAGTGATGTTTTGCGAAAAAACCTCGAGGACCAGGGTTTTTTTGTCTTTACAGTTAAAAAAAAGCCCCTTCAATTTTTATTTGATAAAGGTCTTAGACGTAAAAAGATTGATAACAGGGCTCTCCTGACGTTCAATCAGGAAATGCTCGTGCTGATTAAGGCCGGTATGCCGGTAATGCAGGTGCTTGACGCTATACTGGAACGTCATGACTCCGGTGCGTTATATGAAGTTCTGGTACAGGTGCGTGAGGATGTAAAGGCAGGTTCCTCGTTGTCGGTTGCGATGGAGAAGCATGGTCGGGCTTTTCCGTATCTGTACGTTGCGTCTATTCGTGCAGGCGAGCGAACTGGTGATCTCCCGCAAACCATACGTCGCTACATCGAATATCTGAAGAGAGTAGGTACGCTGAGGAAAAAAATCATTTCTGCGGTTTTTTATCCTTCTATACTCGTAGTGTTTGCTTCTCTTGCGATTATTATTCTTCTGGTATATGTCATACCTACCTTCAGCCAGGTGTACACCGATTCCGGATCGCAGCTTCCCGTCCTGACACAGCTCTTGATTACGTTCACTACGTTGCTTAGACGTTATTTTATTTTAGGGATTATGATCTGTGTCGGTTTGGCTGCTGCATTTAAATCATGGAAAAATACCGAGGCGGGCAGATATGCTTTTGACCGCTTCAAATTGACAGTTCCAGTGGCAGGAGATGTTTTTACCAAGTATTCAATTGCCGGTTTTACCCGTACTCTGGCGACAGTTCTTGGCAGCGGTATTCCAATCATTGAATCACTGCGCATGTCGATCGGGACGTTAGATAATGTGTTTATGGAGAAACGCCTTTACGAGGCGGTTCGCTTTATTGAAGAAGGCGGTCGACTCTCGGTAGCGCTTGAGCGCATTCATTTGATGCCGCCGTTGGCACTGCGTATGTTGGGAGTGGGTGAAACTACCGGGTCACTTGAAGATATGCTGATTGATGTTTCAAACTATCTGGAAGATGAACTTGAGGAGCGGATGCATCTGCTGACTACTGCCATTGAACCCGCCATTATGTTGGTTATGGGGGTAATTATCGGTGTGATCATTATTGCGATGTACCTTCCTATTTTCAAGATTGCCGGAACCGTAGGATAGGATAACGATGCAAACCTTTAAAAGAAAAGATATCGGCATAATTCTGGTGGAACGCGGATACCTGAATCCGGATAAGTTGCCGTTTATTCACGAAAAGTTATTGACTACCCGGCAGCGTTTCGGTGATATTGCCCTTCACGAAGGGTTTGTTACGGAAGAAAACCTGGCGCGTGGATTGGCTGAACAGTTCGGCCTTGAATACGTAGACTTGCGGAATTTCAAGATGGATTCGGAGCTGCTCAATCAATTGCCGCCGGATGCCATTTTTCGATTTCATTTTGTACCGCTGGAGATTCATCCGCATGCCATTATTGTTGCAGTGGCTGATCCGACCGCCGTTGTCAAGTTGGATGAACTCGAACTTCTGCTTGACCGTCAGGTACAGATTCGTATTGCGTCTGAATCAGCTATTGCCGAGGTAACAAAAGCCGGTGAGGGTACGCGCCGGGTTTTGCGAGAAGTTTCTGAAGATTTTATGCTTCAGCTGGTCAAGGAAACTGATCGCGGTGAAGAGGTACTGTCAGTTGAAACCCTTTCTGATGACACCAGCCCGATCATCAAGCTTATCAACACGACTCTTCTGGACGCGCTGAGCCGCAGAGCGAGTGATATCCATATTGAAACCGGAATTGACGGAGTCGATATAAAATATCGTATTGACGGGGTGTTGTATAAAGCCAACGAAACAATCGACCAGCATTTTCAGGCGCCGATTATTTCCCGATTAAAGGTCATGAGCGAGCTTGATATTTCCGAACGACGTGTTCCGCAGGATGGCCGCTTCAAAATCCGTTTCGGGACAAAATCGGTCGACTTCCGAGTTTCGATAATGCCAAGCTCTTTGGGTGAGGATGCCGTAATCCGTATTCTTGATAAAGAGAGTATTGCCAGTGATCTGAAAGGGTTGACCCTGGAAAATCTGGGAGTCAGCGAGCGGGAAATCAAGCGTCTGCGGAAAAAAATCCGTGAACCATACGGAATGGTGCTGGTGACCGGTCCAACCGGTTCCGGCAAAACAACAACGCTTTACGCAGCACTAACCGAGATTCATACCGGTGAGGATAAGATAATCACTATTGAAGATCCGGTCGAATATATGCTGCGTGGAGTGTTGCAGATTCCGGTTAATGAAAAAAAAGGACTGACCTTTGCCAAAGGATTACGCTCAATTTTGCGCCACGATCCGGACAAGATCATGGTCGGAGAAATTCGTGACTCGGAAACGGCACAGATCGCCGTCCAGTCCGCCTTGACCGGCCATCTGGTGTTCACAACAGTTCATGCCAATAATGTTTTTGATGTAATCGGACGCTTTATTCATATGGGTATTGATCCGTATAACTTTGTGTCATGTCTTAACTGTGTTCTTGCACAACGGTTGGTGAGAAAAGTATGTACTGCCTGTCGCCGCCCAGTACACTACAGTGATGAACAGCTGATCGATGGTGGTGTTGATCCGGAACGATTCCGTGACCTGACGCTGTATGAGTCACATGGATGCGATGAGTGTCACGGTACCGGCTACCGGGGCCGTGTGGCTATCGTCGAACTTCTTGAATTGAATGATCAAATCCGTGATCTGATTATTGCCAAGGTTCCTGCTACGCAATTGAAGAAAGCAGCTCGCGATGCTGGTGTCATGTTTTTGAGGGATTCAGCAGAAGAGAAGTTTGCGGCGGGAATAACGACTCTCAAGGAGATTAACCGCGTCACTTTTGTTGAATGACCGGAACAGGATACGTCATGTTGTTTGCTTCTAATTTAATCGGAGTCGAAATCAGCCAGCACGGGGTGTTGTGCGCCTTGATGGGGGGGCGTGCAGCATCGCCTCGTGTTGAGCGGGTTGCCCACGCTCCTTTTGCCCCTCATACACTTCAGTTTTCACTTCGGGAAAAGAACATTCTTAATTCCGATGCCTTCGTTGCCGGTTTGAAATCGGCCTATAATCTGCTGTTGTCAAAATCTTCGAGAATAGCCGTGTCATTGCCGGATGCGGTAAGCAAAATTATGCTGATTGATCTGGAAGGGCGGTTCAAAAGTCGCGGTGAAGCTCTGGATTTGATACGCTGGAAACTGAAGAAAAGCATCCCTTTCGAAACTGCCGATACTCTTATTGACTATCAACAGTTAACAGTACGTGAAAATGGAGATTTGGCCCTTTTGGTGGCAATTGCTTCGAAAACGGTTATATCCCAGTATGAAGATCTGATTATCGAGGCGGGCCTATCTCCGGTCCGTATAGATTGCAATACATTGAATATCTGTCGACTGTTTAATCGTCGCCTTTCACTTCAGGAAGACTGTATTCTGATTTCATTTTACGGCAGTACCTTGTCGATAGTGGTGTTTACGGAGGGAGTTCCGGAATTTATTCGAATTAAAGATCTGTCCGGTACACTGGCAACTGACAGTCGTGTATACATGGAAATCAACAGCTCTCTTATGGTGTTGCGAGATCGATTTCCTGAACAGTTTATCAAGACGCTTTTCTGTGTTGCTGCGCCTGACATTTCTCACGATTTTGGTGAATTGGTTGCAGAAGCGACCGGGCTGACGCCGGTTCATCTTGAGGTAAAAGGTGCTGTAACTCCCGGAAATTCCGCACCGGGCGATCAGATTAGGCTATTCCCATGCACTGCTGCCATAGGTGCAGCTTTGAGGAGTCATTAATGCGTTTCACTATTAATCTTGCGACACGCATACATCTTGACCATCGCATGCTTAACCGCATCGCATTTTCTGTTATAGCGTTTCTTCTCATCATAACTGCGTGGAACGTCAATCGGGTATCATCGCATATTGGTGAACTGAGCCGACTGAAAACCGAAATAACCGCTATCCAGAATAAACTCGGAGCCAAGCCAAGCGGGGTTTCTGAGGCCGATTTCAACCGTCAGAAAACGCGGATTCGTTTCTATAATGAAATTATCGAACGCAAAAGCATGAACTGGTTAAGTATTCTGGAACTGTTTGAAAATGTGACACCGCAAGGGATTTCGCTTTCCTCACTTTCACCCGGTAAGAACCAGGGAGAGTGGAAGCTGGATGGCCGAGCGCGAACCTTCAAAAGTGTGCAGCAGTATCTCGAAAAGCTGGATGCTTCGAAAGACTTTTCTCATGTTCTGTTGTTGTCGCATCAAAACATTACTGCAGGTGAAATGATGCGTGGAATACAATTTTCGATCTCCTGCTCGGTGCTAAAATGATGCAACAGTACCTGTTAGAAATAGTCCGCCAGAAATGGCGTTTATTTAGTATCATTCTGTTTCTCCTGCTGCTCAATGTAATTCTTATGGTTGTTGTTTCAGCCTATCAGTTGCCTTCTCTTGCTGACCTTCAATCAAAATGGAGCAACTTGCGCCGCCAGGCTGCCAATGTTGGTAAGTATGATGCCGTAACCCTTTATCAGCAAGGCTTGGTTGATCTTGAAAAACTGAAAGCCAGAATTCCGGAAAAACGGCAGTTTGCCAGGGTGTTAAGTGATTTACTTGAAGCTGCATCAAACAGTGCTGTAGAAATTGGGTCCATCAGTTATAAGCCGGTAAAGATCAAGGATGAGCCGCTGCTTTCATATCAGTTGTCATTTCCTGTAACCGGCAGTTACGCAGCGGTGAAAAGTTATCTCTCTGATCTTCAGAAAAATCCTGAATTACTTGTAGTTGATATGGTGAATTTTTCAAACAGTGACCTTTTTATTGAGAAGGTCGTTATGAATCTGCAAATTACGGTCTATCTCCGGGAGGGTGCATGAATCGTCAGCGATTGATTCTGTTTATCCTGGTGATACTCTTTATCATTGCAGTGGTCTGGAGCTACAGTGCGATGCCCCGTCAGAAAAAGGTGAGCACATTGACCTATAAACCCGGACAGCAGGAAAAAAAGCAGGTTACTGCTGCAGAGAAACCGGTAGCCAATTCAGACGATGGCACCAGATTGAAAATAAGTCTGCTTGAAGCTGAACAATCCGGCTTCAAGGGGTATCGACGCAATATTTTCAAGTCCGCGTTTATTGATGAGGTGAAAATTGCCAAGGCAAGGGCTCTGGCGATTATACCCCCACCTGTCATAGTGTCTGCTCCGGTTGTTCCTGTTGTACAAACACCGGTAGCGGCCCCATTGGCACGTTTCACGTTCCTTGGATTCCTGAAAAAAGGGTCAGTCAGGACTATTTTTCTGTCGAAGGACAATAAGGATATTCTGTTACTCAAAAAAGGGGACAAGGTTGCCGGCCGTTACGAGGCTAGCGATATTTCTGATCAGGCTTTAACGATCACGGTCACTGATACCGGTGAAAAAATTGTCATTCCTCTCATAGAAAACCGTCCTCTTACTGCGGTTAAATAAACTATTTTATGCCAAGGAGACGCACTCAATGCGCTACCTGAATCTGACTTCACATATTGTTCTCTTTTTCGTTTTAATTTTGCTTTCTGCCTGTGCCTCAACAGCATCTCGCACGTTCCATGTTGCTGAAAAGCTTGAATCAGAGGGGAAATATGAAGAGGCGATGTATAATTATGCCGAGTCCTTTAAAAATGATCCTACATCAAGCGCTACCAGGATTCGCTTTTTAAAAGCTCGCCAGAATGCCGCTGATCAGCGTTTTAGGCAGGGAAAAGCGTTGGCGGAGAAGGGGAACCATGCCGATGCGTTAATGGAGTTTCAGGCAGCACTCGGTATTGACGCGACTCAGGAGCGTTTTAAACAGCAGATTGAAATTTCTACCCGGCAAAGAGATGCTCAACAAGCCTTTCGAGAAGGGCAGGACTTTGAAAAGGGAAGCAAGTTGAAGGAAGCCCACCGTTTGTACCTCAAGGCAGCTGAACTGTTTCCCCAAAATTCAGAATATCAGTCCGCCCTTGAACGAATCATGCAACTTCGTAAAAGCAAGTTGGACAGTTTTGAATTACGCACGAAGTCAAACAAGCCGATTACCCTCAAATTTAAAGACGCCAAGATCAAGGATGTATTCAATATTCTGACTCAGCTGTCCGGGATAAATTTTGTCTTCGACGAAGGCATAAAGGATACCCCTATTTCGATTTATCTTGCGAATGCCTCATTTCAGCAGGCGCTTGACCTGCTCAGCAACATGAACAAGCTCAATACGAAGAGCCTCAATGAATCGACCGTACTGCTCTACCAGAACACGCCGGACAAGAGCAAACAGTACGAAGACATGGTTTTGCGAACATTTCATTTGAACTACATGGACGCAAAGAAGGCAATTAATCTGCTCCGCACCATGATCCAGATACGTAAGGTGTATGTGAACGAAGATTCGAACTCGATAGTCGTTCGCGATACGGAAGACGTCGTGTCTGTTGTTGAAAAAATTCTGGATGCTAATGACTTGCCTGAGGCCGAAGTTGTACTGGATGTTGAGGTAATCGAAGTCAGTGATAATAATGCTGAAAACATTGGTCTGCTGTTGAGTAATTACAATGTGCAGGTGGGAGCTTTTTCACCGGCCCCGGATAATAAACTTATGGCAACGACACTAACCGGTGCGACTACCACTGCTGCTGCCGGAACTACTACGATAACAACGGGCGGCGGTGATGTGTCGAATTTGGTAAGGGCCTTCAGTATGAAAGGCTTTGGTGGATATGTTACCGTGCCGAATGCAACGTATAATTTTGGGAAGTCCCTTACAAAAGGCGAAGTTCTTTCTAATCCAAAAATCAGGGTAAAAAACAAGGAAAAATCCAAATTTAATGTTGGTACCAGAGTTCCGATCACAACTACGACCCTGAATGGCACAGTATCGCAGGTAAACGTTCAATACGTGGATGTCGGTGTCAAGGTAAGTGCTGAGCCTACGATTCAGCTTAATAACGAAATTTCAATCAAGCTCAGTCTTGAAGTAAGTTCTATTCTGACCAAGGACAAAGTTGGTTCGGACGGTTTAACGACCGTAGTTACAATTGGAACCAGAAATATCGATACTGTACTTAGCCTGAAGGATAACGAAACCAGTGTCATCGGCGGCCTGATACAGCGGAGTGACAGCAATAGCAAAAACAAACTGTATCTTTTGAGTGATATACCGCTGATTGGACCATTATTTACCAACTCTAACTCATCAAAAGATAAGACCGAATTAATTCTGGCGATTACACCGCGACTTGTGAGAGGAATATCTGTTCCGCTTCCCGGACTTGCCTCATTTGCTTCCGGTAAAGAGGAGCATCCGACGCTTATCAGGCCAATGTCATCATTTGATCTGGAACCGGTATTTGAAGGTGAAGCCCCGCCAAAGACGATAGACAAGAATAATAATGCTTCCGCGTCAGTTCAACCGGTTCAGACACAACCATTGGCATCTGCTGTCTCCAATGTTACAGCGCCATCAACTGGTTCTGAAGATAAGCCTGCACGTATAAAGCGCAGCCTTCTGGAACTGGTTGTTCCACCCTCTGCGCCTGTTGGTCAGCAATTCACTGTTGGAGTAAAGATAAGTAATATAAATGATCTGACAAATGCTCCCTTTGTGTTGACATATGATCCGATTCTTGTGGATTTTGTTTCAATGAGTGAAGGTGATTTTATGAAACAATCTGGCAAACCGACAACCTTCAGTAGCAAGAACGATCCGGTTGCCGGAACTGTTACTGTTTCGTTGGGATACGCCTCAGGAAATGCCGTTGTATCTGGCGGAGGTATCCTTGCGACTGCATCGTTCACTGCAAAAAATCAGGGTGCGGCAAATTTTGCTTTCAAAAATATTGCGTTTGTGTCGTCCAGCGGTTCTGCATTAAATGTACTTCCGTTTAGTACGGCGGTGGATATTCGTTGATGAGACTTATATCGAATCAAAATGGATTTACTTACATTTTGGCTCTTTCAATTGTAATTATTATGGGGATTATGCTTGGCATGATTGGTCAGTCGTGGAAAACCATCGCTCAGCGGGAGCTTGAGGATGAATTGATATTCAGAGGCGATCAGGTTGCAGAGCTTGTTTATCAGGGATTGCTCTGTAAAAATGCAAATCCCACCGGCCAGTTGAATGTTGAGAACCAGTTTATTGTGGAGAACCAGTTGAATCAGGTTGGCCAGTTGAGTGTGGAAAGCCAAAAACTATGGCTTGTTAGTGCAGCAAAAGGTTCAGTTCTTGACGATCTTGTCACTGGAAAGGAAGAAACCTGCGCGAACAACACCAAAAAAAAATTCCGTCTCAGAGTGACTGCTAGCATTGACCCGTTAACAAACAAGCCGTGGCAGATTATTAAGCCGGTTGGCGATACACTCCACTTTTCAGGTGTTGCAAGTGATAGCAAAAAAGAACCGTTTAGAAAGAGTTTCGAGGGGGTCTATGATTCGATTGCGCTTGATAATAGGCAAACATACAGTGAATGGTTATTTACGTGGGAATTAAAACGACCCATGCCTCAAAATCAGGTTCAGAATCAACGCCTGAAACAGAATATTACGAAATAATATGTTATCCCCTCTGAAGTTTTGTAAAGGGCTTTCACTGATTGAGTTAGTTGTAGCCATGACAATTCTCGGTGTTCTGGCAAGTGCTATTGTGCCGCTAACCCGCATGACTGCACAGCGAGCGAAAGAGGTAGAGCTTCGGAGAAATCTCCGCACTATTCGGACTGCAATTGATGATTATAAAAGGAAATTCGACAAGATGCCGGAGGGACCGCTTAAAACCGGGGCCGGTTATCCGAAGGATTTGCAGGAATTGCTGGATGGTCGTGATTTCGGCGATGTAAAAGCGGGAAAAATTAAATTTCTTCGCCGTAAAATCCATGACCCTTTCCATCCGCCGGAAAGTAATAGTGATGACATGTGGGGTTGGAATTTGCGATCCTCTGCAGATAAACCCGACTCAACAAACTGGGGTAAAGAGGATGTGTTTGATGTTTACTCGATGAGTGAAGGAACCGCACTTGATGGTAAAACGAAATATAATGAGTGGTGATTCGGTGGTACAGCCTGCCCAAATACATCTGTTCAAACAGAAACGACGATTTGATCGGTGCGGATTTACTCTGATTGAGCTGTTGATTGTTATTACAATTATCGGCATCCTTGCCGCAATTGCCGTACCGAACTACCAAATCGGCATTATAAAAGCGAGAGAAGCGGTTCTGCGTGAAGATTTATATAATTTCAGGACGGTAATAGATCAATTTCATGCAGACCAGGGTAAATATCCGGATTCGATTGTTGAGATGAAGGAAAAGAATTATTTGCGAGACATTCCCAAAGATCCCTTTACCGGAACTTCCGATTCCTGGGTGGTTGTTGCTCCTCCTCCGCCACCGGCGGGAACCACTCCACCAGGTGGTACCAATACATCGCCTGGTAACGTGTATGACGTACATAGCGGTTCAGACCGGGTTAGTTCGATTGGAACTCCTTACAATGATTGGTAAACCATGATCCAACTGCATAATGTATCGCTTACCTACCAGCAAGATGCTTCGGCGCTGAATAATATCAATCTGAAAATCGGTAAGGGAGAGTTCGTTTTTCTGACCGGGCCTTCCGGGGCGGGTAAAACGTCCCTATTACGCCTGTTGTACGGAGCGCTTACTCCTAAAAGCGGTCAGGTTCTTATTGATGGACAGAATATCACCCGTATGTCGCCATCTCATATTCCTTTGTTGCGTCGCACCATCGGGGTTGTTTTTCAGGACTTCAAATTGCTGCACAATCGCACCGTTTTTGAAAACGTTGCCATATCACTGGAAGTTTTGGGGTGGGGCAGGGCTGATGTCGGAAAAAAAACCATGCATATGCTTAAACAGATGGGGATTGAATCTAAATATAATCTTATAACAGAGCGTCTTTCTGGTGGAGAACAGCAGCGGGTTGCGCTTGCGCGGGCTTTGGTTAATGATCCGAAAATACTGCTTGCTGATGAGCCGACCGGAAACCTTGATGATGCAAACAAAAACCAGATTCTTGCCATATTCAAAGAGGCAAATGTTCGCGGTACAACGGTGGTGGTTGCGACACATGATCGCCGTTTGATTGAACAGGGTCATAAGCGGCTTGTCACGTTACACAAAGGGGAAATCGTTGAACAAATGGAAAAAGAAACAACCGGAAACGCTCAAACCTTTTAAGCGGCCAACGCTTTCAGGATACGGTTCAGGCGGCAAAGCTGGTTTTTTCCTTTCTCGGGCGATTACCAATATTCGCCAAAATATGTTTGTTAATGTAGTAACAATAGGGACGATCACTCTTGCTTTGCTGATTGTATCCCTGTTCCTGCTTGTTTTTGTCAATATTGAAAGCGCGGTTGAAAATTGGAGTGAGCGGGTACAGGTAACTGTCTATTTTGACAAGGAACTCGCTCCTCAGGAACTTAATGAATTACATGGGAAAGTTTCAGCGCTCCCCGGCGTATACCGGGTCAGTTATGTTTCGCGGGCTCAAGCCCTGAAACGTTTCAAGAGCCGGTTAAAAGGCCAGGAAACCCTTCTTGAGGGAATTAAACCCGAGATTCTCCCCGTTTCATTTGAAATAGCTTTAAAACGTTCCCATCGCGATATGGTCTCTGTTGAAAACTTTGTTGCTCAACTGAAGCGAGTTCCCGGAATTACCGAGGTTCAATATGGTGAAGAGTGGGTACGCCGCTTTAACTCATTTCTGAATTATATGAGGATTCTCGGAGCATTACTGGGTGGGTTTCTGGTCATTACGGTAATATTCATAGTCTCAAATACAATCAAGCTCACTATTTACTCACGTCGTGACGAGCTGGAAGTCATGTCACTAGTCGGGGCGACACGGTTTTTTATCAAGGCTCCATTTCTTCTTGAAGGATTCATTCAGGGACTGGCTGGTTCTCTTTTATCCATTGTACTTCTCTTTGGTCTGTATGAGTTATTTCTGCACAATTCCGGAAATTTCCTTTCTTTTAATCCAGTGACTTCCGGGCTTGCTTTTCTTCCGCCGGAGTATATCTTTGGCTTGTTGCTGGCAGGCTCCGGGCTCGGTTTTATCGGGAGCCTTACCTCTCTAAAACGCTTTATCACAGTTTAACGTATGAAACGGACGGTTGTCATACTTGCACTGCTGATGGTCTGTGCTCATTCAACGTTTGCTCAAAACCCCAAAGACGAGCTGAGTGGCGTTAAACAGGAAATTAGAGCCCAGAAACAGCTTATCACCAAGACTAAAAAGGTTGAAGCGGTTGTCTCAACAGAGCTTCGGGGGATTCAGCAAAATCTTGAACGGAAGAAGTCGGAACTTGGCCGTTTGAGTCAGGATTTGCGCGGAGTTGAGTTAAGTCTTGACCGTACCGCGCGCGAAATTGAAAAAGTGTCTGAGGAAGCAAACCGAAAGAGAATGGAGATTGAACGGCGCTTGACGTCATTATATAAGGCGGGCGAAATTGGAACTCTGCGAATGTTTTTTTCGGCGGAATCATTTCCCCAGCTTGCTGAAAATATTCGCTATATGAGATCAATTCTTGAATATGACAAGCAGATGTACAACGATTATAACAAGAAGATCGACCAACTCAAGATCTTGAAGGAGAATCTTGAACGTGATGCGGTAAAAAAAGAGCGTATCATGTCAGGAATCGCAGAAAAAAAACGTGAGATTGAAGCGGAAAAGGGCAAGAAAACCGCCTATCTCGGCAAGGTCAGGCAGGATCGAAAAAGCTATGAAGCATCCTTAAAAGAGCTGCAGGCCAATGCTGCGAAGCTTCAGGCAATGATTACCCGTCTTGAAGCGCTCAGTCGCCGGAAAGCTTCATCTCATCACGAAAAACCGGGAGCAAAACTAAAACCGCTTGCGGAATTACCGCCGGTACCGGATCGTGGTTTTGCCTCGCAAAAAGGGCGCATGTCGCTTCCGGTACGGGGCGAAATATTTGAATCATATGGCAAACATAAACATCCGGAATTCAATTCATTTACTTTCAGCAAGGGACTATCGATTTCTGCTTCGTCCGGTACTGAATTCAAGGCAATTTATGAGGGCACCGTTATTTTTGCCGATTATTTTAAAGGTTTTGGTAATATGATCATAGTTGATCACGGCGGGGGATATTTCAGTCTGTATGCCCATGCGGCACGGCTGACAAAAAAAGTCGGCGTGGAAGTAGCCCGGAATGATTCACTTGGCGTGGTTGGCGATGTTGATTCAAGCAAAGGGAGCATGTTATATTTCGAAATCCGGCATCAGGGCAAACCGGTTGATCCGGCCGGATGGGTTCGCTAAAATTAACGTAAGTATATCCATATCTGGAGGAAACAAATGAGAACACCCGGCAGCAAAAAAACAAGATTGATCGCTGGATTTGCAGTTGTTGTGGCATTTTTATCCGTCTTTATTGTCAGCTCACAACGGCACAGTTCGGCTGAGGCAAAGGGGAGTGACTACGAATCGATAGAGCTGTTTACCGATGTTATGTCGATCATCAAGAAGAGCTATGTTGAAGAAGTTGACACGAAAAAACTGGTCTACGGCGCAATCAATGGCATGCTTTCGTCTCTTGATCCGCACAGCTCGTTTATGTCACCCGACTCCTACAAGGAAATGAAAGTTGATACCAAAGGCGCGTTTGGCGGGCTGGGAATTGAAATCTCTATAAAAGAGGGTGTCCTGACGGTTATTTCGCCAATTGAAGATACCCCTGCCTTTAAGGCGGGAATCAAGGCCGGCGATATGATTCTCAAAATCGACGACAAATTCACCAAGGATCTGAATATTAATGATGCTGTCAAGCGTATGCGCGGCCTGAAAGGGTCCAAAGTTGTCCTGACCATTATGCGTGAGAGTTTCGAAAAGCCGAAAGAATTTCCGCTTATCCGGGATATAATTCAAGTCAAGAGTGTTCGTTTCCATCTGATGGATGGTGGATATGGCTATGTGCGTATTGCCCAGTTTCAGGAAAAAACTGATGAGGATCTTGCGAAAGCACTTAAAGCAATGAAGGAAGAATCCAAGGGCGAGCTTAAGGGCCTGGTACTGGATATGCGTAATGATCCAGGCGGGTTGCTTGATCAGGCGGTCAAGGTTGCCGATCATTTTGTTCCCGAAGGGCAGCTGATTGTCTATACCGAGGGGCGTGAAAAAGATTCGAAGATGCAGTTTACTGCTAAAAAAGGCAACAAAGAGCCAGGTTACCCGATCATTGTCCTGATTAACGGTGGCAGTGCCAGCGCCTCGGAGATTGTTGCCGGCGCCATGCAGGATCACAAACGTGCCATTATTCTCGGTACTCAGAGCTTCGGCAAGGGGTCGGTACAGACAATTATTCCACTGTCGGACGATTCTGGACTTCGATTGACTACCGCCCGCTACTATACTCCGAAAGGGCGTTCAATTCAGGCCAAAGGTATAACTCCTGATATCGTGGTTGAGGCAGTTGAACTCCCTAAAACAACCGCCAAAAAAGATTCCATGCATCTGCGTGAAAAGGATCTTGAAAATCATTTTGAAAGTGATGATAAGTCAAAAACTGAAGATTCAAAAAAAGAAGACAAGAAGATCGAAAAGAAGGACGATAAAACGGAAAAGACGCCTTCAAAACTGGAAGACCTCCTGAAAAATGATTATCAGGTGCTCCGGGCTTTTGATCTGATCAAAGGGTGGGAACTTATAAAAACGATGGGCCATGAGAAATAAATAATACATGTTTTCATCCAGATACACTATACGTTCACGTAACACGCTCAATGCAACTGCTGATCGCGCTGGTGTCGCCTCCGGAAATGGAGTGGCGGCACCGGTGCGGCAGTAGATTGTTGCCGTAATCAATGGCAAATCCTGCCAGGAATAAGAATAGAAATAAACTGTCCGGTTCCCGGAAAGCGACACTCATAGTTTTGTTTCTGGTCATTAGTGCCGTCGCAGGTTATTTTCTGTTGCTTCCGGCGAAAAAAACAGGGGAACCGCAACACAAGCCGATGCTTACTGATGTCAAACCGGTTGTACCCGGTTCTTCCACAATTCCGCAAACCGGCATGACAAAACCTCTCCCCGACGTTTCCCAACCTTTGCCCACGGTTCAGAAAGAACCTCCACCGCAAACAGTTCTTCCAAAAACTAAAAAGCCCGGTTTGATGCCCGGAACTTCCGGGCGTCTGGCGATAATTATTGATGATATGGGGAGCAGCATTGCAGAAGTACGTTCTCTTGCCGCAATTAATGTGCCGCTGACATTCGCGATAATACCCGGTTTGCGCGCTGATAAAGAGGTCGCGGCCTACGCGGCTTCGCACAACTTCGAGACGATGATTCATGTCCCGATGCAATCCAAGGGGTGGCCGACTATTCGTCTGGAAGCGAATGGTCTGTTGGTGTCAATGGCTGAAGATGACCTGCAGGAGATGGTATCCGGCTTTATTAGTCAGTTTCCTGGAGCGGTTGGGGTCAATAACCATATGGGGTCGGAATTTACCGAACAAGAGGACAAAATGGTTGCGGTGCTTCAGGTGCTGAAGAAAAAAAATCTCTTCTTCATAGACAGCGTCACGTCACCGAAAAGCGTTGGATTGCGGATGGCACAGAAAATCGGGGTGAAATCGGCCCGGCGGAATGTGTTCCTTGATAACGAACAGAAGCGCAGTTACATTCTCGGTCAGCTTAATCAGGCTGTCAGGCTTGCCAGGAAAAACGGCTCGGCAATTGCAATCTGTCATCCTCATCCAGCTACGATTGCAGCACTATCAGCAGCTCTTCCCGAACTGGCCGGCCAAGGGGTTCAGCTGGTACCTGTGTCACTTCTGGTCAAATAGCCTGCCGTTTAACTTCTTCAGCAAAATGTTTTTGCAGCCGGTGGATTGTCTTGTATGACTCTTCGTGCAAAACGGCCTCCGGGTTTCCGGGATCAACCGGGTAAACAGACAGCCAGCTGTCTTTCCTCAGAGCACCTTCAAATCCTGCCAAAGCCTCATTCAACAGCAGATATAGACGATCATGTACGCCATTAAATTCCCCAGCATCAAACCCGGGCATTGCTACGTTCTTTTGAAGCAGCTGTTCTCCGGACATGTTGAACTGGCGATAATCAAGCAGAGACTGATCAGAGTTGATTCGAGGCAGCAGGATTGATACGGATCTGGTGACTTTGTCGGCAACCAGTGTCCTGGCTGCTTCGAATGTCGGGGCGTGTTCAGGCAGGCCATAAAGAGCCGAACAGAGCATGTTGCTGACGCAGGTACCATGCAGAAAGCCTCGGGCGGAACGATCAGATGTTTCAAAATAGAAACTGCGGTCATCAGGGTGCTCTGCCAGGACAGCTCCACAGATCAGGCAATTTTCTGCTAAACCCTCAAGTCGGGCCAGATAGGACTCTTTTTTGTGGGCCTCCTTTTCAAGCAACCAGGTGTGATACAGACCTGCCCTGGTTTCCTTGGTTGTATCGACGCCTCTCAATATGTCACGGGTAATTTCCATGAATTGGCTGTGAACTTCGGTGCCGCGGGCATGGGTCAGGATCGGAAAAATCTTGCCCTCAGGGTTTGTGTTAAGGCTTTCAACTTTCGGGCTTTTTGAAATATATGAATCCATGCACCGGTAACCGCGATTGACGGCGATTGCCCGCAATAGTGTTTTCTGGTCCTTGAAAATCCCTTCAAACTTGATACGTGAGTCGATCAGGCAGGGTATCAGTGCCAATGACTTTTTGTCGATGCCGCGCTGGTCAAACAGCGCAAAAATATTTTTACAGTTTTCGAGACTTGGCAGGTCTTTGACCGGAATCAGTACCCTGTCCGCAGCATACAGGGCATTCTGGGTGAGGATATTCAGATCAGGCCGGGTATCTATTATAACAATTCCGGAGATACCGGATTCAGCGAGCATTCTGGTTAGAAACATCGGGCCTTTGAAACGCTCATGAATATCTCCCAGTTCTGTTGAAGAACGGATAAAGTTGACGCCGTACTGCCCGGTTTGAACGACATTAGTGGCTGTTTCACCCATGAGAAGGGCGTGGACATCGGGGGAGTTCTCATCACGTTTTTGCAGCTCAAACATTTTGTCAATTGTGAAGTGATTGTCAAAGGAGAATATTGTGACCGGCAGATCTTCGCGCATGGCTTTCAAATAGATTGCCAGATTGGTTGCGAGGGTTGTCTTGCCGACGCCTCCTTTTTCAGAAGATATCGTTATGGTATAAGGATACGAATGCATAAAATATGGTACCGCCATTAGGATGGATTATTGTGACTCTTTTGAATCGGGCTGGTGATATTAGTCAATTTGAAGGATTCGGTCAACCGTTTGATGGGAATTGTCCAAAATGCTTTTATCCCGACATTGCCTGCTTTCCGGAAAACTGGTATACGGTTTATTCGCCGGGTTGGTCAACATTTGAACAATTTCGGGAAAAATCTGAACGGAAAATTTATTTTAGGGGAGAATCCGATGCGTCTGACACCCGCTACCGAGTTGGAATACCGCTGTAAAAAACTTCAGGAACTAATGATATCGGCAGATCTTGATGCGGTTATCATCGTGCAGAACGCCGATCTATTCTATTTTACCGGTACTGTCCAGAGTGGGAATCTATATGTTCCGGCATCCGGTCAGCCGCTGTTCATGGTGCGCAAGGAAGCGGGACGGGCCCGTATGGAGTGCGGTCTCAAGGAAGTAATCGCGTTCAGATCGCAGAAGGATATTCCGGCCATTCTGGCTCAGTACGGGCACCCCGAGCCAAAACGGATTGGATTGGAGTTGGACATACTTCCGGTAAATTTTTTTGAACGGTATCGAACTCTGTATCCGAATGCCGTTTTTTCCGATGCAACGCCGCTTGTTCGTACAGTCAGAATGATCAAATCCCATTATGAAATTCACCTTATGAAAGATGCCGCTGATCAGGTTGACCTGGTATTCCGTCGTGCCAAGGAAATTATCCGCGTCGGCATGACCGATCTTGATGTTGCCGCAGAACTGGAATATACCGCCCGCAAGAGTGGTCACCAGGGTTTGATACGGATGCGCAGCTTTAACTCGGACCTTTTTTACGGGCAGATATTTTCCGGTACCGACTCTGCAGTGCCGTCATACCAGGATACGCCGTTGGGGGGACTCGGCCTTAACACTTCATTCGGCCAAGGTGCCGGACTTAAACGGATCGAGCCGAATGAACCGATATTGATAGATTTTGCCGGATGTGTGGATGGCTATCTCAGCGATCAGACTCGCGTATTTTCTGTCGGCCCAATATCGGATCGGTTGCGGAAGGCGTATGACGACATGCTGGATATTCAGGCGCTGATGATGCGCACCATAGAAGTCGGCATGAGCTGGGGCGAACTTTATACTGTCTGTTATACACATGCTGTTGATATGGGGTATGCGGACAGCTTTATGGGGGCAAAAGGATCCCAGGTTTCATTTATCGGGCACGGGCTTGGAGTGGAAATAGATGAATATCCGTTTATTGCGAGGGGTTTCGACCATATGCCGCTAGAAGTGGGAATGGCATTTGCGTTTGAGCCGAAAGTTGTCTTTCCGGGTGACGGAGCAATCGGCATTGAGAACACCTTTTACCTGAGTAATGAAGGGCTTAAGCGACTTACTCACTCCAGTGACGAGTTGGTAATTCTGGGTTAATTTCATACCACAAAATTTTTGTTGCATTTTCTGTATACGGTCGAGTATAACAGCACTACTGATCGTATACAGTATGCTAAAAAAGAGTCCCGTTTCTCCCCGTAACACTAATGGATTACATGTTAAGAAGCCGAAAAGCTTTTTATCCGGGTTCGCCCTCACACCACGAAAAGGAGAGTAAAACAATGGCCCTCAAGGACACACTCAAGCTGAAGATCGAGGAACACCGCCCCCGTATCACCAAACTTGTCAAAGAATTTGGTAAAGTCATCATTGATCAGGTCAACATTGACCAGTGTATCGGTGGCGCCCGTGACATTCGTTCATTGGTAACCGATATCTCCTACCTGGATCCACAGGAAGGCATCCGGTTCCGTGGCAAAACCATTCCGGAAACATTTGCAGCACTGCCCAAAGCACCCGGCTCAAAGTATCCTACTGTTGAATCCTTCTGGTACTTCCTGCTGATCGGCGAAGTTCCTACCGATGCTCAGGTTGCCGAAGTGTGTGCAGAATGGAAAACACGTCAGGTTGTTCCCCAGTATGTTTTTGATGCAATCAGCGCTCTGCCGATTGAAAGTCATCCAATGGTAATGCTCTCCGTTGGTATCCTGGCAATGCAGAAAGATTCCAAATTTGCCGGTTTCTACAATTCCGGTAAATTCAACAAAATGACCGCCTGGGAATATGTTTACGAAGATGCCTGCGATATCGTTGCCCGTATCCCGGTTGTTTCCGCTTTCATCTATAACCTGAAATTCAGAGGCAACAAGCAGATTGCAATTGATCCTAAACTTGATATGGGCGCTAACTTTGCTCATATGATCGGTCAGAGTGAAGAGTACAAAGACGTTGCCCGTATGTACTTCATCCTGCATTCCGACCACGAGTCCGGTAACGTTTCGGCTCACACCACCCATCTGGTTCATTCCGCTCTGTCCGATCCTTACTATGCATATTCAGCCGGTCTGAATGGCCTGGCAGGCCCGCTGCACGGCCTTGCCAACCAGGAAGTTCTTGATTGGACTATGAAGTTCCAGGAAAAATACTGCAAAGGCGTAGAGCCGACCAAAGAATTGATCAAAAATGCTCTGTGGGATACTCTCAATGCCGGTCAGGTTATCCCCGGTTATGGTCACGCAGTTCTGCGTAAGACCGACCCGCGTTACATGTCACAGCGTGAGTTCTGTCAGAACACCCCTGGCCTCAAAGATGATCCATTGTTCAAAGTTGTTTCCATGATTTTTGAAGTTGCTCCCGGCGTTCTGACCGAGCACGGCAAGACCAAGAACCCTTGGCCAAACGTAGATGCACAGTCAGGCGTTATCCAGTGGTACTATGGCCTTAAAGAGTGGGACTTCTATACCGTTCTGTTCGGTGTAGGCCGCGCACTGGGCTGCATGGCAAACATCACATGGGATCGTGGTCTCGGCTATGCTATCGAGCGTCCTAAGTCTGTTACTACCGCAATGCTTGAAAAATGGGCTGCAGAAGGTGGCCGTCAGCTTTCGTAATTATTTAATTACAATGAATTGTTTCTTTGGGGGGACGCAGAAATGCGTCCCCTTTTTATTTGTGCGCCAGGCATGGCGCGTGGCGCGTAAGCGCCATCCAATCAGCTATGGTGGCTGATTGGTGACTTGGAGGTGTAAGTCCTCTTCG
>JANXZX010000230.1 GCA_025355325.1 Geobacteraceae bacterium | reverse complement strand
GAAGATTGCGCCAGACACTCTTTGTGCGAACTCTTGCATGACCGAATATTCGACAGAATCCGCGCCCAGCACCTCTGCAATAATCAGCATATTGGCGCTATTGATTGATCCGTCAGCAGTCAACAACGCCACGCCGGAGCCGGTTGTGGGAATGCCATTAGTGTCGAAATACACATTCGTCGAGAATCCTTCGTTCACCTTGATCAAGGCATCTCTTAACGCCATATAGGCGGGATCAGTTGCTATTGAATACTCATATTTAGAGCCTGCTCAGTAAATCAACCTAGAAAATTTTCGGTCAAAAAACAGGGAGAATCCCCGCGCCGTTTTAAAAAGTACTGTTCCCACGCAAGCCTTAATGTCTTGATAAAGCCAGCGAGGCCACTTTTACACAGGGCAAAAAAGATCCTTTCCAGGATCAGTAAGTTCATGACCAGGAAGATGCTGTTGATCCAGGCAAACGAGGTGTTCGCCCGCTTGGCCCTGATATAGTTGAGCCCGTAGCCATTCTTGCCTTGGCCGAATTTACCTTCGATGGGAATGCGTTGCGTATAATCCTGCTTGCGTTGCGCTTTGGCCTGTTTCAATTGTTCACGATTTTCATCGGTCTCTTGTTTCGGACGGCCCAGTGGCTTGCCGGCAAAATGAATGCCGTGTTGTTTGAGATAATCCCGGTTGGAACGGGTGCCGTAGATCGGGTCGGCCAACACGCGTTCCGGATAGTGTCCATACCGGTTCCGGTAAGCTTCCACTTGCGCAGTTAAATCCAGACCTTCATGGAAGGCATCCCAACGTAAACTGTCGACCTGAGCCAAGCCATCTCCGGTTAGACTAACGCTGAGCTTGGCGCCAAATTCGACGGGTTTGTTCAGCTTGCCGCGCACCATGGGCCGCACATGCGGCTGACTGATGCTGACAATGCGATTGTCACAGCGCTTGGTTTGGCTTTGATACATGTCCCATTGCTGTTGATACAGGTGCTGTATTACCCAGTATCGATAGAGCAACCAGCGGGGTAACGGGAGCTGTTCGCCTTCCGGAATCTCCCGCAATAGCAGGTCGATGTGCCCCAGATTGCGACGCAGATACTGTAATTGTTGCTTAAGGCCTCCGCGTAGGGTTTTTCTGTTCAGCCGTTTTTGCTTGGCGATGGCCAAATACGCTTTTCTGGCTGACTGGCGGTAGGTTCTGGGTTTTTGCGCGACTTGCAGATGGACGCAAAGTTTGTCAATGATGAGTTCACTGAACTCGCGAGCTTCATTCAGTAAGCTCAAGTCGGTAGGGTAGCGAATCGCTTGTTCGACAACCGTAGCGTCTACAATCAACCGACCTTGATGAGCGGACTCTGCGGAGTCAGGCGCCTGCGGACGAGGTGTTTCATTGACCTGTTCTGCCGGTTCTGCCGGTTTTTCCAGGGGATTGGCACCGTCCAACGCCGTGGACTGGGCGGTGGTTTTAGGTTGTTTAAAGGTCTTTTTGCCTTCATGTGCATCAATAATGGCCTGATTGAAGCCATCAAACACCGTTGCACCCATGCGTTTTCGGATTTCAACGAACAGTGACGGTGCAAACGGAGCCGCCTGTTGGTAGCCCGCAAGGCCGACAAAATATTGCAAATACGGATTTTCCTGGATTTGTTGAACGGTTTCAACATCGGACAAACACAATTTATGCTTGATGATCACGGCTCCAATAACCAAACGAGCGTCCTTGACGGGACGGCCTCGTTCGGCAGGTAATCCCTGGTAATAACTTTCAGCCAGCTCGTCCCACGGTATACAGTTGCTTAACTTGACCCAGCGATTGTTTTTATCCAACGCAGTATCAAAAGGCCAATCAAATTCTGCAATCGTCAGTTGTTTTGAGCTAGAAGTTCGAATCATAGGTGCACGGTTTTTGATGGGGAATCGTTAAATCTCGTGCACTATTATAACAGAAATATTCATTTAATTGTTTTAACTCAATTAGTTATATTTACTGAGCATGCTCTAGTTAAAAGCGCAAAGCTTTATAGATTTTCGTTTATTTCGTTTATACTATTATCACTATAATTTCATA
>JANXZX010000204.1 GCA_025355325.1 Geobacteraceae bacterium | reverse complement strand
CATTTTCGGATTCTTTCAATTATTTCAGACTTCGGAGCGTAAGATTTTCAGGTATGCCCGACCGGACGCAAGTTTTTGTTTGACGGTTTTTGACGGAAATACCATAGAAAGTAACTGGTAGGATATGACCTTCCGGAAGATCTTCCAATAGTCGAGCCGTTTTATTCTCTCTGCGTGCGCAGAGCCGTAATGTTTCCTCAAAAACCGGTATTTTCCACAGTAATAAAGGGTATGGTTGCGCCCTTTTCCTGATTGGCCTCCCAGATGTATAATGCGGTGGTCCGGCAATATGTACGAAGCGTAACCCTTCTTTTTCCAGCGATAGGCCAGGTCGGTGTCCTCAAAGTAAAAGAAGAAATCTTCATCAAAGAGGGCGTCTCCATCGATGTTTGAGCGTCGCAAAAAAAGAAGTGCGCCGGTGATCCCGTCGATTTTCAGAGGCTGCCGGAGATGCGGAAGCAGCATCTTGATGAACTTGGTATACACCTGCGCAAGAAACTCCCAATAACACATCAGGAGTCGAAATTTGAAAAAAAACACCTGAATCCGGTTGTCTTTGTATGTTACGACCGGTGTGCACATGCCGGTTGTTTCATTTTCCTCCATATGCTTCCAAAGAGCTGTTATTGCCTCATAATTGAGGATGACATCGGTATTCAGCACGCAGACATAACGGCTATTGGTGGCTTTAACCCCTCTGTTAGCGGCAGTGCCGTAACCCAGATTCTCCTCGTTGGCCACGACCTGAACCTGCGGCCAGCGACCGAGACTTTCCCGTGAGCCGTCCGAGGAATTGTTGTCCACGACGGTGATGGAACTGGAAAAGGGGAATTCGGTCCGGGCAAGAAAATCCACGAGGTTATTAAGCAATTCCCTTGTATTGTAGTTGATTGTTATAAAAGCAACATCAACGCTCTTACCTTCGTTTATGTCTGCAGGTGCACTATCCAAGCTTAAACCTTCCGCGCAACAATCAGGTATTGCTTGACAACAAATTGCTCCAGCAACCCGCAGGTTAGGTAGTAGAGAATCTTGCGAAGTTTTTGAACCTTGAAATCAAATTTTATGACCTCAAAACCGGCCTGTCGAACCAGGTGCACCATGTTCTGCTTGCAAAAGAATCTAAGATGCCCCTTATCCAGCAAGCCTTCACTCCGGTATTGAAAATTCCCGGTGAAAAGCAGTTTCAGCGCAAGGGTGTAGTCCCTGGCATTTGGAATGCTGACTATCAGAGTGCCGCCTGGTTTCAGCAGAACAGCAAGTTTTTTGAGGGTGTTCCAGGGGTCAACAAGATGTTCCAAAACATCGGCACAAAGAGCCACATCAAAACTCCCGCGTTCCATATCCAGCGGCAACGTATCAATGTCACCCTGATAATACCTGGTCAGCAGGTCATGTTGCGGCAGGCGCCCGATAATGTCGATGCCCACTATCTCGAACGCCTTACCGGCCTCCCTGGCGCTCTGGAGGGTCATTCCGGCTCCGCAGCCGAGTTCTATTATCCGGTTGTTGGCGCCCGGTATCAAGGCAACAACGTCCGGGCGGCTCCCATGAAAATAGCTCTCTGCTTTCTCGGTATAAATACCCGATTTATAGTCCACCAAGGCTCTCCTCCATCCAAATCCACTCAGAATCAGGCTTCTTGCACTACTCTTCGACAGAGCTTACATATCCCTTGACCGGGTGGCTACTCTGCACACTGCTAAACATTCTGACTTCCAGCCATATCCCATCAAGGGAGAAGGGCCTTTTGCGGGTGTTCCATGCTAATCAACTGTTCTGAGAATAAAATTGTTGCCGTAATCTTTAAAGTCCCGGAAACACTCTCCTGTCATCTAATGATGAATTGCAGGTTCGAACTCAGCGAGTGGTCGCATTTCCAGCGGATGACATGTTTCTCAACTCTACCAGTTTTGCATACTTGCAGAATGTGTATTGGGCGTAGAGTAAAGACAGTGTCAGTCCGGCATAACCCTCCAGGAAGCCCTTGCGAACGAAGTACATCTTGATGAATGTGGTCAACGGTCTGAACAGTAGCGAAAATACCCCGGCACGGTTTCCTGCCCGGTTCAACTCCTGCGCGGCGAGAGTGGAGTAGGAGTCCATGCGCCGCAGATAATCGGATATATTGGCATACGTGTAGTGCAGCAGATTGCCGTCCAGAGTGGCGACCCTGCCGTCGTGTTCCAGCGACTCATGCACCAGACGCTCACTGAAGCGGCAAAGACGGCGGTCGTACATACGGCAGGTGTAATCTGGATACCATCCGCAGTGTCGAATCCAGCGTTTTCCGAAATAGTTTTCCCGGGCCATTCTTGCAGCAGAAAAGGCGGTCCGATCAGTAACTTCTAGAGAATGACGCAGTGTCGACGACACACGCTCATCCGCGTCCAGGTTAAGTATCCAGTCATGGAAGGCATAGCCTGCGG
>JANXZX010000185.1 GCA_025355325.1 Geobacteraceae bacterium | reverse complement strand
CCGCGACGCCGGTTTCGAAGTAATCTACACCGGCCTGCATCAAACACCCGAGCAGATCGTCTCAGCCGCCATTCAGGAAGATGTGGATTGTGTCGGTCTGTCAATTTTGTCCGGCGCCCACAACACCCTGCTGCCGAAAGTCACACAACTCTTCAAGGAAAAAGGGGTCGATGACATCAAGGTATTCGGCGGCGGCGTCATTCCCGAAGACGACATTCCGGGCCTGAAAGCCGCCGGAATCTGTGAAGTGTTCACCCCCGGTACTTCAACTGAAGATATCGTCGCCTGGGTAAAAAACAACGTCCAGCCACGGGCCTGATGCCATACAAAAAGCTCCGCATAGAAGTCGTGAACCGGGTCGGTTATATTTTTCTCGACGCCGGTTCACGTTTCAACAAGCTCTCCATCACCACGATTCGCGAACTGAAACGCGCCTTCGCCCAACTTGAGGAGGACGCACTGGCGCACGTCATCGTTCTCAGCGGCTATCCGGGGGAATCCTTCGCTGTCGGTGCCGACATCGGCCAGATGGTGCATTTTTCGCCGTCTGACGCCTTCCACTTTGCCGAACTCGGACAATCATTGTTCAGCCAGATCGAGTCCTGTCCCAAACCGGTCATCGGCGCACTGAACGGCATAACTATGGGAGGAGGCTGTGATCTGGCGATGTCGTGCGACATCCGCATTGCCACGGAAGGTCTGCGCATCGGGCATTCCGGGGCAAAGCTCGGCATCATCACCGGCTTCTGCGGTACCCACAAACTACCTCACATTGTCGGCAAGAACTTTGCCCGTGAAATTTTCATGACATCGGAAATATACAGTGCAGCGGAAGCGCTGCGGATGGGACTGGTGGACAGGGTTTACTCCGAACAGGATTTCTGGATACAGGTATCAGCATACGCTGAACGGATAGCTGGCCATCCACAGGCGGCCGTCGCCGCCGCCAAACGCCTCGTCAACGCCGCCGAAGATACCGACCTGCGCACCGGCTGCCTGCTGGAGCGGGAAACGGCCACCCATATCAACATCCGATGCCAGCCATCCCCCTGACTTCTCACATCCCTGACGTTATGTGCCAGGAATGTGAGGGCCGGAAGGGGTCACATTCTAAACTGAGCGACAATTTGTTTCAGCTCATCAGCCATTGAAGCAAGTTCTTTTGCAGATACTGCGGTATCCTGCGAACTCTTCGAAGCATCACTCACCACTTCGGTAATCTGGTGCATACTCTTGCTTATTTCATTTGTGGTCGCAGTCTGCTGTTCAGCTGCTGTGGCAATCTGATTGATCTGACTGGTTAAATCGCCAACCTGATTGATAATTTCCTCAAGTGCCTGGCCGGAACGGAAGGCATCCTCAGTGCCGCGCTCAACCTCTTTGACACCATCTTCCATAGCTTCAACAGCCGATTGCGTCTCCTTCTGGATGGCCTTAATCATCTCACCGATTTCACGGGTCGCCTTAGTGGTGCGTTCGGCAAGAGCCCGCACTTCGTCTGCGACAACCGCAAAACCACGCCCCTGCTCACCGGCCCGGGCAGCTTCGATAGCAGCGTTAAGAGCCAGCAGATTGGTCTGGTCGGCAATATCTTCAATAGTGCCGACAATATTGCCTATCTGCTCGGAGCGGGCACCCAGCGATACCACCGTTTTGGCACTCTGCTGAACTTTATCGGCAATGCGCTGAATGCTTTGTACTGCATGTCCGACGACGTCTGATCCGTTCGCCGCAGTTTTGCTGGCACGGTTTGAAATTTCAACCGTACGGATGCAGTTATGGGCAATATCGGCAGACGTTGCAGCCATCTCTTCACAGGCAATCGCAACCGAGGTAGATTGGGAGGCTGCCCTTTCGGTTCCGCCTGCAATAGTGGCCGAGGTTTTATTGAGATTGTCAGCCGAGCCGGCAACATTAACGGCACTCTGACTGATGCGGACTACTATCTCTTTCATGTTATCAAGAAAACGGTTGAATGAATGGGCAAGCGAACCGGTTTCGTCTTCCTGCTCAACATTAAGCCGGCGTGTCAGGTCACCGCCGCCTTTGGACATGTCTTCCAGATTGTCAGCCACATAGCCAAGCGTTTTGGTGATGCCCCTGCTGATAGAATAGGCCAGGAGAAGACTGAAGATGGCGATAAAGAGATTAAGTCCAAGGAACATCCACTTGATTTTACCGACAGACCTCTGCACGTCATCCACGTAGATTCCGCTTCCCAAAACCCATCCCCACGGTTCGTAGAGCTGCACAAAAGACGTCTTGGGTACTGGATCCTTTTCTCCCGGCTTCGGCCACATATAGTTTACAAAACCGGATCCACTTGTTTTGCAGACCTTGACAAACTCCACAAAAATGGCGACCCCTTTCGGGTCTTTAAGATCCGATAGATTCTTGCCATTCAGCTCAGGCTTGATTGGATGCATGATGCATACTGTCTGAAGGTCGTTAATCCAGAGGTACTCTTTCTTTTCGTAGCGAATCTTGGAGATGATCTCGGTTGTATCCTTCTTGGCCTGTTCCAGAGTCATCTTGCCCGCTTTCACATCTGCGTCGTGCTGTTCGACAATCGCCATTGTTGCTTCAACGATGTGCCGGGTAGCATCTTGTTTTTCCTTCATGATACTTTTTTCGACCGATGGAAGCAGGAAGATAAAGAGCCCCGCCAACATAATCACCACACTGACAATAGTAATGGTCATTATCTTCGATTGAATACGCCAGTCCTTAAATCGCTTGAATCGCATAGCAGACTCCTTTGCCGATAAATATTGATAATTTACTGAAACAGTATTTTTAATTTTTCAGCTATTAGTTCGGTCGACAGAATAAAGTCAACACATCCGGTTTCCGCGGCCGCTCTTGGCATGCCGTAGATAATGCTTGTTTTCTGATCCTGAGCAATAGTTATGCCCCCAATTTTTTTGACATGGGAGATCCCGGCAGCACCGTCGGCTCCCATTCCGGTCAATATAACACCTGCGATCCTGATTTCACTGGGAACAGATAATGATTTCATGGCGACATCAATTGAAGGGCGGACGGAATTAACTTTTTCTCCGTCATTCAAATGAACCACGCTGTTACGCATCAGGGTCAGATGAACCCCACCCGGTGCCAGATAGACGTTCCCGGCTTGCAGGTATGTTCTTTCCTGAGCTAGAGACACCGGCATTGCGGACACCCTGGCAAGTGAGGTAACAAACGACTGATCTACCAGAGGGGTTATATGTTGAACGATGACAACCGCCGCATTCAGAACCGGTAGACGAGGAAACATGTCTTCCAGCACCATGAGCCCGCCGGTGGATGATCCAATCATTATAAGATTGCAGCCTGGCATACCTAACATACCCTTGGCAGCTGATTCAGGAAAACCAGATATTTCCTGATCGCAGCAACAAAACTGTCGGGACTGAATGGTTTGGTTATGTAGTCGACAACATACTCCTGTAACCCATCCATTCTCTCATCAGGTGCCTCCAGAGCGGTCAGCATGGAAATGACGTTCCCCTGCAGGAGCCCCTCTTTTTCAATTGCCCGTATAGTTGCCCAGCCATCCATTTCAGGCATCATGACGTCCATCAGGATCACTCCCCTGAAACCGCTTCTGAGAAAGCACAGACATTCATTCGCACCGTTAGCGGTAAGAATACCTATCCCTTCTGATTCAAGAAGCTCTCTAACGGTTTCACGGATACATTCTTCATCATCAACCAGCATTACCTGCGGCCTGATAGACTCGTTTCTCTGTTCCGCCCCGTTACCATCCATGGCTTTCTCCTGTTTGCAGTGTAAACGGACTGTTTCAGCCGGAACTGCCCCGTTGTAGCTTCGATAGTGCTGTTAGTGCCTAAATGAAGGCACTCTACCGCATTGTTCAATAGTTGACCAAACAATTTTTCAAAATCTCCCGGTTACCCCTTACGACAATATCAGAAGAACTTAAATACGTCACAATTACACAACTATACCCCCCAGTTTCCGGGCCAGCTCCGCAAGCTTGTAAGGTTTCTGAATAAAACCGGCCAGTCCTCTGCCTACAAACCTCCGGGCAACCTCTAACTCGTTATAACCACTTGACATTATAACCTTAATATTAGGATCAATACGCAGCAATTCGCGGAAAGTCTGCTCTCCGTCAAGTCGCGGCATGGTAAGGTCAAGAAGGACACATGTGATTTCTTCCTTGCGATTAATGAATATGTCCAGCGCTTCAATTCCATCCAGCGCCGTAAGGACATTGTATCCCAGTTCTTCCAGCATATCCTTGCCCAAAGTGAGGATCGTTTCTTCATCATCTACCAGCAGTATATTACCCGAACCTGATAGCAACTTGACTGTGGTAGACTCGCAAACTGATATAGCAGAAACATTATGATCAGCAGGGAGGAAAACCTTAAAACTGGACCCCTTTCCCAGCTCGCTATACACTGTGATAGCCCCACGGTGTCCTCTTACAATTCCTAGAACGGCTGCCATCCCAAGTCCGCGACCGGTGAACTTCGTTGTAAAGAAAGGATCAAATATTTTGGCCATTGTTTCGTGGTCCATACCGCAGCCCGTGTCAGCAACCTCAAAATAGGTGTATATTCCTTCTTCCAACTTGTCGTAGAGCCACACCTTCGACAGATAATCCTGGTCACAATGCATTGAACCCGTCGTTATCGTTATGACTCCGTTCTCGTTACCAATCGCATCAGAAGCATTTATGACCAGATTCATGATGATCTGGCGAATCTGTGTTGCGTCCCCCTCAAATAAAGGAGGTTTATCGGCCAGAGTTAAACGCATCGCCGCCTTCTTTGAGACAGATACTTCCAGAATTTGGCTCATCTCTGTAATCATTGAATTGATATCCAGCCGCTCAATCGCAAATTGCCCTTTGCCGGAATACGCCAGCATTTGTTGGGCAAGGTCTGCAGCGCGTTGTGCGGCCTTTTCAATCTGTTGGAGATTGTTGCGGGCTGGAGACTCGGGGAGAAGCCGCATTAGTGCCAGCTCAGCGTTGCCAAGGATTGCCAGCAAGATATTGTTGAAATCATGGGCGATGCCTCCTGCGAGCACACCAAGACTTTCCAGTTTTTGCACATGCAGCATCTGCGCTTCGATTTTCTTGTTTTTGGCTTCAAGCTGCTTTTCAACGGTAATATCTCGCCCTATAACGAGCAGGTGTGGTTTATCTTTTACTGCAAAACGGGAGACAATGTATTCGACTGCAACCTGCTTACCAAAGGATGTCAGCACTTCGGTTTCCACCATGCGGGTAGCACAATCTGACAAGACCGCTTCGGCAACACCCAGAAGCCCGCTTTTTTGCCATGAGTCAAGCATGCGGAAGTTTTGTTGTTGCATGACTTCAATGTCTCCGCCGGCAATTTCAGCCGAGACCTGATTTATAAGAAGACATCTACCGGATGTGCCGTCAAATACACGGATACCAACAGGAGCGTTCTTAAGCAGTTCTTCTATAAACAGGAGATCCTCCTGACGCTCTTCCTCTGCCTGCTTGCGAGCAGTAACATCGTGATAAACCAATACAACGCTGTCAACTGCACCGTCCTGATCCAAAATCGGAGTACCAATAACATCGAAAACGAAACCTTGAAAGGTCCAGTTCCTGAGACGTGATTTGCCACCATTTCGAATGACTTGACTGAAGGAACAACCCTCTTCCGGCATTACGCCTCCGCAAATCAGATCGATGCACGTATGACCGACAATGTCGCTGTCACTCATTCCTGGAAGAAAGAATTCTTTCAACTTATTATTATGCGAGAGAATTTTCTTATTTTTGTCGATATGTAAAATACCGACCTCTGCGGCAGCAAAAATTGCCTTGGTTTCTTCATTGGCGATATACAGTTGTCTGTTTGTAGAGTGGAGATTGGACAAAATATGCCTGAAAGAATCACAGATAATGCCAAGCGGGTCAAACTCGACCAGCATAGTATCGTCTAATTCTTCAGTTCGAAGCGGCACGGTGCCCATCATGTCAAGCAACTGGTTCACCTTGGTACGAATATAGCTGCTTTTGTGCTCCAGCCTCTTGCGCAGTTCCTCATTTTCCTTCTGCAACCGCTCGATTTGCTCAGCCTGAGATTTTTCAATGCATTTTTTGGGTGCGGCTGAATTGTTTTTAGTCATCGTGGCCCTTCATGAAGGATTTTCAGCCAATTAAAATGGCTGATAATTCTATATTTTTAAAACCAGGATTTCATAGTAAGACTCCTGTTTCTGCACGTTCACCTTCAACCCCATGTTTCCAACAGCTTCCGGGATGGTATTGATTGAATCTCGATTGTCGGTTTTGAAAAGCAGTTTAACCTCACCGCCTGTGAGCTGAGAGATATTCCTGTTTATCTCCCTCAAAGCAACAAGTAACGTCGAAGGGCAGATCTGGCCGCAGAGGTCGTGCTCGACAATCTTATCTTCATTGCCACTCATAAGACATTCTCCCTGTTCTACTATTGATCCTAAATAAATTAAAACACCTTCTTACTTGATAACAATCCTTGAAAGAAGCACGCTTCCCAACCAGGCTCCCGGAAGCAAACCAACCAGAAAAAGAACGCTCTGTGCAGCCAGTATCGGCAGTCCGCCCATAAGATGCCATATATTGCAGGCTGGAGTCATACGACTCGCCAAGCCCATAATGATTCCTCCGACGGCCACTGAAAGATACTGGCGCAGCGGCGCTTTTGCATGCACCCTGAATTCTTTCAGCAGAATACTAGAAAGAGCACTGCCAAAAACAATACCGGCGATCAACGGGAATTGGATCATTGCGACTGCATCGAGGCGTGGGCCAGGTCCCCCAATCAATGGTATCCCGGTCAGTGGCTGTTGGTACTTAAGGGGGTTGAGCTGAAAAAACGCAAGTTCGCTTACATGCTTACTTGAAAAGATTGATTCAAAATATGCCGCCATCTTGGCGTACGCAGTGGTTATTCCAAGCGGCATACCGATTAAAATACATGAGATCAAACCTATAAACGATAAAAGCACCGCAGCTTTCCATGGTTGTATCGATCCTTCAGCATAAGTCGGGCGGGTCATAAGACCGTGCCGAAAACTGCGCTGAAAATAAAGTGCTGATCCGAAGATGAATAACAACATCAGCGGCAGCGGATCCATTCCAAGAATCTGAGGGATGGTAATTTTCCCTTTAAAAAAAGTGGTTTTCGTAATCAGAGCACCCCACATCGGGTGTATCTCGGCGTAGAGAGCACTCCCCGCTATGAGTCCGGCACAGGCAACGGCACTCAGGATGCTGCCGGCGCCCATCTTATAGAGGGAGCCGACAACACAACCACCAGCCAGAACCATCCCCACACCAAAGATAAATCCGCCGATGATATTAGCGAAAGATGGCGAGCCGAATAGCGGAAATGGATAGATTGATATAAATCCTAGCATGTGGGCCAGCTCGAACAGCAACATGCTGCAAGCAACGAGAAGCATTAGGGTGCGCAGCTTGAAAACAGAGCCAAAAAGAAACAGATCACGAAACATGCCCGCAATGCAGAAATCCGAGCGGTGCATGACAAATCCGGTAGCCAATCCCAGCAGCAGACAAGGCACCAGTATGAACGCAGCTTTTAGAGTATCCATCGCAAATCCAACCGTTCCTCTTTGTCATTACTAAACCACATTATTCGAATCACGCCTTTAATTGCATGTTTTATACATAAGTGCTGAATATTTGTATACAGCATTTAATAATGTTTTTTTTGGAATTACTTGGAAATAAACCGTACAAAGGCAAGTATGGGCAGTGGAATTGGAACTCTTGCAATTAAACTGCTCGGTGAAAAGTATCTTCACGGAAAAGTCCGCTTTGAATCTACTCAGGACAAAGGGACTACGTTCTACTTTTCACATCCAATTGAATCGACAAAATAAATAAAGTTTCATGGCAAAGCGGCCTGCAAAGTCACTGAAAAAAAACGTTACCGGGGGCATCAGGTGGAGAATTCACCCTCCCTGATGCCCCGGCACCCATTGCCATCAGCAGCAGACCATTACTTGCGTACGTAGTAGTAGAAGCCACCAACTCCGCAGAGATCCGTAAAAGCGTACTTTTTGATCACCTGTAAAGCTTCACCGGCAGTAGCCTTACTATCCACAGAATTCCCGAAACCCCGAATAACCCGTTCCCCATCAGTAAGTGCCCAATAGGTGCCGGTTACCTTGTTAGGATCATTCTTGGCTTTCATCTGGTGTTCCTCTACCTTCACGCTGGCAGGATTAAATGAAATGCATTTTTCGTCTCCGTAACTTCCGGTCGGGTGCTGGCCGGAGCTGAGGAAATAGGTGAATGTTGAGGTTTTCCCTACGTAACAGATCTCGCTGAAGGCGTAATTCTGTGCTGCTGCCAGTGCCCGACCGGCATCGTTGCTGTCTTTGGCGGTATAAAGACTGCGAGCACTGCCATTAACATCTGCAATTACCGCAGGCTTGCCTTTGAAGTCAGCAACTTTCATGCTGCCTGGTTGAAATGAATAGCATGTACCAATCGGTGGTGCGGATTTTTTTGCCGTAACGGAAGAAGGGGCGACCTTATTGGATGCCGCAGGAGGATCACCCTTTACGGGGCTTTTCCTGGCAGTCTTTTGAGCTTGCACACCTCCTTTGGGCGAATCGTTTGTGCAGACTGCCGAGAACTCGATCCGGTTTGAGTTCACTGTACCGGTTTCAGAACATTCACCTGCATCCAGTAATCCTTGGTACCATCAGCAGGGATTCCCATATCAACACTCTTTTTGCCCGGCTTATCAAAGGTTATTGTCTTTGGTGCCCCCTTGGAGTCGTCTCTGGTAATTTCCGCATAACTGTAGGTACCGGCCTGCCTTGCTGTAAATACGGTAGCAACATGAAAACGTTTATCGAAACAGTCGCCGCTATAGACCAGCCGGTCGCTGCTGGAGGTGCCGTCGGGTGCGGTTACTACCATCTTAACGTCTATCGGGCTACTCTTTGGAATCTCACTTTTTGCCGTATTTGCAGCTTTTGCAGGAGGCATTCCAGTAGGTTCTGCTGCCTTTTCTTCCCCGCATACCAACTCGAAATGCGCCTTGTTTGACTCAGTTTTTTGCGGCGATTCAATCTGGATGGCAATCCATCCTTTATACTGCTGGCCAAGTTTCCACGATGTCAGGACTTCTTTTGATGCGGTTTTTTCAAATTTAAGTGTCTGCACCCCTGATTTGCCGCCATCACTGCGGATAAAGCGATACTTGACGACCCCCGCTGCCGGTGAATTGATATGCCCTTTGAAATCAATTTTTTGCGGACACTTACCGGAAATGACTGCCGGGCTTTTGGTGTTCAGTTTGCCATCAGCAGCAAGAAGGTTCAGTGTGGCGCTCAAACCTACACCCTCTTCAATGGCAGGCCCTGATATGGCATAGGACAACGAAGCGGTAAGCGCCAGAATAAGAAATACCGGAAACAGGACGCCGATGGTACCTAAACGGTGATGAGCTGTTTTCATTTTGTCCTCCTTGATTGAAACAGTTGATGTGGTGTAGCAAGCAGCGGTTAGAGTTTAAACGTTGTTTCCGTAGGCTGTTGTTTGAAGGCAGAACTTGTTGTAACTGTGGTACTAAACAGAATAGAAGATTGATTTAATAGCCTGATCTTATATTTGATTTGAATAATTTACCACAACTGATATAGTATATACCACCGTTTTATTATATGCCTAACAACAAAAACAGGGGGTGATGATGATACCCTTCCCAAAACGCAAAAAACTCCATGGCAAGCTCTCAGACGTACCTCAAGACGGAAGTCGCTGCTCCAATTGCGACGCCTCCTGCTGCAAGGGATTCCCAACCGTCAGACTGAGCACGGAGGAATATGAACTTCTTGGCAGTCTTGGCGCAAAGCGACTCGAATACACCCTTAACGGTAGTTTTTTTCTTTTCATAGAGAACGGATGTGAATTTCTGGAGGGGAATCGCTGCGGAATCTATGATCATCGCCCCGATATATGCCGCCGCTTCAGCTGTGATTATGAAGAGGCATAAAATTGGGCGATCACATGCTAATTTAACAGAAGCAAACAGCTAAATCCGTCAATTCGATATGGACTGTTGAGAAATATTAGAGTAAGTTGTTGTATCGGTTGTTTGATAAACAAGAGTTGCTGGCACTTTCGGGGGATTGCAATTGATTTGTAAAGAGAATTGGCGAAATAAAACTCTGCAATTTTTAATATCTATACTTTGCGGTTCCTGCATTTTGACCATGATCCCGGTTGCATATGGGGCCTCATTGGCCACAGAAGGGACATGTATTACCGGCAACTGCCATTCTACAATGGGAAAAGCGAAATTCGTACACGGCCCTGTAGCTGTCAGTGACTGCAAGGCATGCCATGTACTGACGGGCAAACATCCCTTTCAACCGATCAAAGATACTGGAAAGCTCTGTTCTGGCTGCCATCCACGGGGTGAATTATCGCCTTCGCACGCATCCAACAAAACAGGATGCACCAAGTGTCATAATCCGCATCAATCTGACAACAAATTTCAGTTACTTAAAGCCAGTCGTTTTTGACACGGCCACAGTACAGGATTTGAACAAGGAACGACAACTTCCAGTACTGCGACCGCCGACACGCTCTGCGGACTATTCCGCCTTAACGAATTTGCCTTTTTCGCCGCATTTTTCACATTTCTGCGGCTTGCAGCGTCCTTCTTTGGTAAAACCGCACTCGCATTTCCAGGTTGCCATAATGTCACCCCCTTTTCCTGCTACATTCCATCTTGATCGTTCAAGTCACTTCCAGATGTTACCGATGATGCACATTCAGCAGCGGCTTGATAAATCTGTCAAAGATGACCAGCTGTTTAGCTGACAGCAGATCCATGTCACCTTCGTTATCGAGTAAAAAGGTACCAACTCCGATGACGGTTTTGGCCAGAAAACCTGTTCCTTCAACACTCCGCTCGATTTCGTTGGTTCGCTTGCTGAGCAACTTGCGCAGTTCGCTTAGATTAATTTCCATACTGAGATCTCCAACCGCTCTGATTTGAATTTTAACGAAATATATAGGATCATGCTCCACTGTTCAAGGACGGAAGTAGAGCTACTACCCGCTCACAATAGCGCATCAATCTTCTGCAGGCCTTCCAGCGCCCCGCACGCCATCGAAATATGAGGCACTTTAATTTCCGGTTCGCGGGGGTTGATACGAATGACCGTTGCATGTGTGCAGTTCCAGCCGATCCGCTCCGATGTAGCCCGGATCGTCGGAATAGCGCTGCCCGCCCCCATTTCGATCACTGCAATTCGGCGGTTTCCGTTTTTCGTCATAAACCGGTCGAAGGCATGCTCCTGTGTGTGAGTGTGGTCCGGCAGCCATGACCAGTCGCCGAACATCAGAATATTGGGGCGGCTGACCTCACCGCACTCACCGCAGCGGGGAAGTGGTGCGCGAGCCCGCATGGTGGCCTCATCAATCCTTATTACTTCGTCATTTAGCCAGATACTGCTGCTGCACGGCGTCTGACATTGCAGTCGGTGAATTGAGCCGTGCACTTCAAGAATCCGGTCGTCATCATAGCCCGCTTTCTGGAACTGGCCGTCTACGTTGGAGGTGACAACAAAATAATCGGCTCTGTTCCGCTCCAGCCATTTTTTGATGATATGAAACCCTTCATGGGGAACCGTATCACGATACAGATTGGTGCGGTGGCCGTAGAACCCCCAGCCAAACGAAGGATCATTGGAAAAATGCTGCGGGTTGGCACATTCGACAAAAGAGATCCCGAGCCGGGCGTAGGCTGGATACGCCTGCCAGAAACCGTGATCGCCCCGAAAGTCCGGCAGTCCGGAATCGACGCCCATGCCTGCACCGGCGGTAATGATGAAAACTTCTGCTTCAGCGACTATCCTGGCGGCATCTTGCAGCATATCTGTTCATCCTCCCCAAAATCATGAAGCTCCGGTTGTCCTCCTGAACGCCGCGACAAAGGCATTGGCCGGCTGTGCCATAACCTCTTTCGGCGTCCCTTCCTGAATAATTTTCCCGCCATCCATCACCATCAGACGATCCACAACGTGAAACGCCTCGATGCGATCATGAGTTGCAATTATCGCCGCTGTGCCCGATTCGTGCAGGATGCGACCCAGATCTTCCGCCAACACGATTCGGGTCGGCAGATCAAGACTGGAAAACGGCTCGTCCATCAATAACAGTTCCGGGCGGACGGCAAAAGCGCGCGCCAGGCTGACCCGTTGGGCTTCCCCCCCCGAGAGTTTGTGCGCGGAACGTCCGGTGAGATGTCCGACCTTGAACAGCTCCAGACTGTCTCTGGCAATATCCCGCGCATCACTGCGACTCTTGCCCCGGATACGCAGCCCCTCGGCCACATTATCGAGCACCGTGGTATCAAACAGCAACGGTTCCTGAAAGACCATGGCAATGGTGCGACGATAGGCAACTTCCCCATGCTTCGCAACCGGAGCGCCTTTGAAGGTTATCGTGCCGGACTCCCGGCCAAGCAGACAGGCTATCCCCAGAAGCAGACTGGACTTTCCGGCCCCGTTCGGCCCGACCACTGCCACCTTTTCTTCGGGCGCTACCAAAAAGCGGGGTACATCAAGAACCAAAGCCCCACCACGGTGTATTTTCAGATTATCAACCGAAAGCAGATTGCTCATCGAGGCCGCTCCCGCTGCTGGATCACCGTCAGCAGATAGTTGACGCTAAAGGCGAGCGACAGCAAAATCAGCGACAGAGCTATAGCCACATCAAAATTCCCCTTGCCGGTTTCCATCACCGTGGCGGTGGTAAGAACCCTGGTTTGCCCCTTAATATTCCCCCCCACCATTATCGAAGCCCCGACTTCAGATATGACACCGCCAAAACCGGCCATTACCGCAGCCAGCAGCGGCAGACGAGCCTCCCTGACCAGGATCCACACCATCTGGATACGGGTTGCACCCAACGCCAGCACCTGCAGTTTGAGATTGGCGGGCAGGTTCTGTATCGAAGCTATGGTAATACCCGCCACGATCGGAGTTGCGATTACCGTTTGTGCCAGCACCATGGCAACGGGTGTATAGAGGATTTCGAAGAACCCGAGCGGGCCGTTGCGCCACAGAAAAATCGTCACAAACAGGCCGACAACCACCGGCGGCAACCCCATGCCGGTATTGATCAGACTGATCACCAGCCTGCGACCGGGAAAGGTAGCCAGTGCCAGCAGGGTCCCGGCGGGCATGCCAAACAGCAGACTGATCACGGTTGCGCTACAGGAGACCTTCAGTGACAGCAGCGTCACCGCAATGACCTCGGCGTCAAGCGAGATTACCAGACGCAGCGCCTGGAGAAAACCGTCAAGTATAAGATCCATCAGAGCCCCATATATGCATGATTTTTCCGGCAGCAAGTGATTGCACGTCCAGCGTCCCTGAATCCTGAGTGCTGGCCGTGCCGGGCACTATAGCGCCGTGTCCCACGTGTGGCAAGTGCATAATAATTACGTTAAAAGGAGGTTCATCTGTCACTATTCGGAAGTATTTTTATATCAGCATTTGACATCAAAATTTAATTCTTATATCCTTGCGGTGTTACGAATATTATTTATGTATACACTAAACAAGGAGAGCACATCTCATGCACATGGCAGACGCGTTACTTTCACCTGCTGTCGGCGGAACGATGTTGGCAGCCTCAGCTGCTGCCATCTCCTTTTGTTCAAAAAAAGTCAGCGCAGAGATGGACAGCCGCAAGATTCCGCTAATGGGGGTTCTCGGCGCGTTTATTTTCGCCGCGCAGATGATCAACTTCACCATTCCGGTGACCGGTTCAAGCGGACACCTTGGCGGAGGGCTGATTCTTGCCATCCTGCTCGGCCCGTACGCCTCCTTTCTGACCATCGCATCAGTGCTGGTGATTCAGGCTTTCTTTTTTGCCGATGGCGGACTGCTGGCCCTTGGCTGCAATATCTTCAATCTCGGTTTTTTCCCGGCTTTCGTTGCGTATCCCCTTATCTACAAAACCATTGTCGGCGGCACCCCCTCACGAACCAGGATCACTGTAGCATCCGTGCTAGCCGCAGTCATCGGCTTACAACTTGGATCATTCGCAGTTGTTGTGGAAACGGTTGCTTCCGGAATTTCCTCGCTGCCATTTCTGACGTTTGCCGCCATCATGCAACCAATCCATCTGGCAATTGGAATCGTTGAAGGCCTGGTGACCGCTTCGGTTATTTCTTTTGTGTTTAATGCCAAACCGGAAATCCTGCGGAATGCCATACCAGCCAGCCCGACAGGCCATCGTCCCTTTCGCACCACCATGCTGGCGTTTTTAGCAGCGGCCATAATCACCGGCGGCATTATTTCATGGTTTGCATCGAAAAACCCCGATGGCTTGGAATGGGCTATTATCAAGGTGACCGGTCAAAGTGAGATGAAGGGCTCTGAACAAAGAGTTCATGCAGCTCTGGCTTCATTTCAGGACAAGGTTGCCTTCCTGCCTGATTATTCTTTCAGGAAACCACAAGAGAAATCCGACCAGAAGATGCGCGAAGCAACCAGGCTGGGAACAAGTGTTGCCGGTCTGGTTGGCGGAACTCTGACTCTGGGGCTCTCATTAGGGATCGGTTTCCTACTGAAACGCAGAAACAGAATCGCCTGAAACGTTGGAGATTCAACGCGATATATCATTGATTCTCAACAACAATCGTCCTTGACAGCACGCGGGCGGCATGGTATCTCAGCAGTGCGGTACGCAGTGCATGCAATTGACAATTGAATAACGAATCGTGGTGCCCGCAAGGGCTTGATAGGGAAGAGGGGTGACGCTCCGATGGAGCCATTCCCCCGCGGACCCGCCGCTGTAAGCGATGACGAAGGGCACAATGCCACTGGTTGACTGACTGGGAAGGCGCCTGGAGAATGAATCGCGAGCCAGAAGACCTGCCTTGATTCTTACACTCAGCATTTCCCGGGGGACTGGGAGAGTGAAAAACGCGAAATGTGACTTTGAATACGAAAAGTCCGCATGCTGCTTCGGCAGATGCGGACTTTTTTTATGGTCATTTCCGGAAGGGCTCCAACCCATCAGAGGCACAAGGGTAAACAGTATGCACATTATGGAAGGTTTTCTGCCGATCAGGCACGCAATCGGTTGGAGCGCCGTATCAGCCCCGTTTGTAGCTTACGGGCTCTATACCATCAACAAGAGAGTAAAGGAGTATCCCGAACAGCGGATGTTGTTGGGAGTTGCAGCCGCATTCACTTTTGTTCTGTCGGCTCTCAAGATGCCATCCGTCACGGGCAGTTGCTCACACCCGACCGGCACCGGACTCGGGGCCATCATGTTTGGCCCGGCGGCTATGGCTCCTATAGGCATGGTCGTACTACTGTTTCAGGCAATTTTGCTTGCCCACGGTGGCTTGACTACCCTGGGGGCAAACATATTCTCCATGGCGATTGTAGGGCCGTTTGCCGCAGCGGCAATTTACCGGACGGCTCAAGCGGTAAGGCTCCCTTTTGGAGTTGCGATCTTCCTCGCTGCATCTCTGGCGAATTTGCTCACCTACGTCACCACATCTGCACAACTTGCCTTTGCCTTTCCCGATCCCAGCGGTGGCTTTGCCGTCTCATTTGCCAAGTTTGCCGGGGTATTTGCCATAACCCAGATACCACTGGCTATCAGTGAAGGATTACTGACCGTAGTAGTGATGAACGCCCTTGTGCGTTTTAATGCGCGTGAACTACAGGAAATGAAGGTAACAGTGGTGCAGGAGGTTCAGGCATGAAACGGTATCAAAACCTGTTGATGCTGATTGCCGTTGCCCTGCTGGTCGCACTTCCGCTCCGGATGGTTAATAAACCGGCACCGGGAGCTGATGGCAAGCAAGTACAGATTTTTGCCGGAACCGATGACAAGGCAAAAGATCTGGTAGGAAATATTGCTCCCGGTTATAAACCGTGGGCAAAACCGTTAATGGAGCCACCCAGCGGGGAAATCGGCTCGCTGCTTTTTGCCCTGCAAGCCGCACTCGGGGCCGGATTCATCGGGTATTACCTCGGAGTTTCAACCACTCGCGCCAAGATGCGCCGCGAAGCGGTCAAGACAGTGCAGTGCTGACCGAACAGTCGGCCTATACGAACCGATGGCGGCGGGTATCCCCCTTTGCCAAGGGATGCTTCTCCCTCTGCGGCATGATCGCATCCTTCGCGGCGGGGTCGCCCCGAACCGCGCTGCTGGTTGCGCTGATAATGACGACAACGACAACCGTCGGCGCCGGCATTCCCCCGCTCCGCTACCTGCGGGTGGCATCTCCGGCGCTGTTATTTCTGGCGGCAAGCGGCGTATCACTATTTATCTCCCTTGATTTCGGTAGTTCAACAGGAGGAATATCGATACATCCGGCATTGGGAGAATTACCCCATATTGCCATGGTCTGTTGCCGCTCACTTGCCAGCCTCACTTCTCTGCTCTTTCTGGCGCTAACCACTCCGCTTCCGGACATCATCTCTCTGCTGCGCCGATGCAAATTTCCTGACACCCTTCTCGACCTGATGTTCCTCTGCTACCGCACTCTTTTTGTGCTCTCGGAAGCGGTACATGAAACGATTATCGCCCAGTCGTCACGACTTGGATATGCAACGGTGACTCTTTCCCTTCGCTCGCTGGGAGGATTGATTGCCAACCTGACCATCCAGGTCTGGCAGCGTTCACAGGCACTCCACCTGGCGGCAATGGCACGCAACAGCGATGGTGCGCTGAAATTTCTGGAAAACAGTTACCCGCACAGCGCAAAGAGTATCTCGATTGCCGCCACAGCAGGCGTTTTAACCATAACAATGGCTGTGATGCTGCCATGAGTGATGCCATCTTGAAGCTTACGGACGTCTGCTATCGCTACACCGACGGCACTCGTGCGCTGGAAAGCTGTTCTCTGACGATACGTCGGGGCACCCGCACCGCCGTGCTTGGCGACAACGGTGCCGGTAAAACCACCATGTTTCTACACCTGAACGGCATACTGCGCCCGAATTCCGGCCAGGTATTGTGTGACGGGGTGCCGCTTGATTACAGCCGCAGCAGCATGCGGAAGTTGCGCTCACGTGTCGGCATGGTGTTCCAGAATCCGGACAGCCAGCTTTTTTCGGCCAACGTTCGCGAAGACATCTCCTTCGGCCCCATGAATCTGGGACTGGACGAAATACTCGTGCGAAAGCGGGTTGATGATGCACTTCTGGCCGTGGGAATGGTGGATTGCGCTGACAAGCCGGTGCACAACCTGAGTTACGGCCAGAAAAAACGTGTCTGTATCGCCGGAGTGCTCGCCATGCAGCCGGAAATCATCGTGCTGGACGAACCAATGGCCGGACTGGATGCCGCCATGCAGGAAGAGTTAACAATCATACTTGAACGGCTGCACATCTCCGGCATGACGATCATCATAGCAACGCATGATCTTGATTTTGCCTACGGATGGGCTGACAAAGTGATCGTAATGCAGACGGGACAGGTTATTGCGCACGGTGATCCGACAGAAATCCTGCTGCGGGAGGACGTACAGAACAAACTGGGCGCAGCGCCGATTGTTGCGGAAATCACCCGACGGCTTTCCTTGATTGGTATCGAACTTCGTGATAAGGAATATCTGCTGCGGAGAAAACAAGATCTGCTCGAAGCACTTACCGCGTACCGTACACAGGAGAAGAAAACATGATCATCGTAACCGGAGGAGCAGGCCTGATAGGAAGCGCTGTGGTCCAGCACCTGAACAGTCTTGGCAGGGAAGACATCCTGATTGTGGATCACTTGGGTCTCACGGACAAATGGCGCAACCTGGCGGCACTCCGCTTTATGGATTATCTGGAAAAGGATGTCTTCGAGCGTCTGCTGGATGACGGTTCACTGGCCGGACGCTTGCCGGGCGGACACACCCTGGAAGCGGTAGTTCATCTGGGGGCCTGTTCGGCCACGACCGAACCGGACGCCACGTACCTGGTCAAAAACAACTTTGAATATTCCCGCAAACTGGCGATAACCGCACTGGCCGCCAATGCCCGCTTTATCTACGCATCCAGCGCTGCGACGTACGGAAACGGCGAGCACGGCTTTATAGATGACGACAGCAATCTGGCGCAGCTCCGGCCGATGAACATGTATGGCTACTCCAAGCAGCTCTTCGATGTGTGGGCACTGAGCCAGGGGTTGCTCGATAAAATTGTCGGCATCAAATATTTCAACGTGTACGGCCCCAATGAGCAGCACAAGGGGGAAATGCGCTCGCTCGTGCTGAAAGCGTATGAGCAGATCGGCGCCACCGGTTGCCTGCGATTGTTCAAGTCCCACCGTCCCGAATACGGTGACGGGGAACAGTTGCGCGACTTTATCTACGTTAAGGATGCCGCAGCCATGACGCTCCACTTCCTCACAGAAAAGAACGCAAACGGCATCTTCAACGTCGGTGGCGGTACGACCGTAAGCTGGAACCGGCTGGCTGGAGCTGTTTTCAATGCCATGAATCGCATGATCGACATCGAGTATATCGACATGCCGGATTCAATCCGCAACACCTACCAGTATCTGACTTGTGCCGAAACATCCAAAATCCGCTCAGCCGGATATTCGAAACCGGTTATGCCCGTGGAAGAGGCGGTTGCCGATTATATACGGAACTATCTGGTCCCCGGCAAGCGCCTGGGGGACTAACATCCCCTATACTTATCCATATAAAAGGAGCCATCCACATTCGTGGTGACTCCTTTTATATGGCCTATTTATTGGGCAACTTTCTGAATAAACAATAAAATTATTTCTCAGTTTAAGAAAGAATATCCCCCCTCTGCATCTTTATCGACAATACTCACATCACTTTTTAGATTCCGACATCTTTCGTTTAAGTGCACCGCTATATTTCTTTTCCTCCGGAGCAAGCTCTACCGCTTTGCGGCACCAATCTAGCGCTTCAGATAAACGATTCGCCGGACTGACCATACAGAGGCCATATGCTGCCTGAGCGGAACGCGGGTTATACTTCAGCAATTCGGAAAAATGCGTGTTCGCTTTATCTAAAGAAGCAGGGCCAAAGCTAAAGCGTTTTGCCATAGTCAATGTACTTTTGTTATCCGGTTCAATCTCAATGGCGGTTGCCAACACACCTGTTGCTTTCTCCACATTACCTAAGCGGTAGTGTATATAGGCAAGGTTCAGCAGCGCCTGAACCGAGCGGGGTGCAAGATCCAGAGCGGACTGAAATGCAGTAGCTGCATCGGCAAATTCATCCCGTTTCAGGCGATAATTGCCAATGGTGAGCCAGGTACCGCTTTTGTCCGGTTCCAGCATCAGAGAGGCTAGGTATTCATCAAATGCCCGCTGCACTTTCTGTGCGGCATCTTTTGCCAGCAGATTGCGGGGAAATGTGTTCAGGCTTGCGGCAGCCTTCACTCGTACCAAACGGTAGTCATCGGTTGCCGCCACAAGCAGAGCTGCGGCACTGGCAGCGGAAGGGTACGCCCCGAGAGACTCTGCAGCTGCGGCCCTCACAAGGGTCAATTCATCCTGCAAAGCCGAACGCAATGCCGGGGCAACCCGCTCGTCCCGGCACCACCGCAGCAGCCTTATGAGTGACGCCGTATTTACTTCACCTCGCTCATTGCTTTTCAGATAGGCGAGCATATCCGGCAGTTTTGTCCAATCACGTTTCCGGGCAGCGCTAATCAATCGCGCCGGCTTCAAAATTGCCTCCTGGTAATCATCCGGAAACCAAGCACGAACTTCGTTATTGGCCCAGGCAGCATCTTTCTCCTTGTGGCAGAGGGTACATGCGTTGGGAGAACCAAACTCCAGAGTAGCTTTCGGAGATGGTGGGCTCAGCGAATGGTCGCTCCATTGCATTCGGGCAAAAATAGTTTTTGGCATATGACACGAAATACAGTAACTCCCCGGCCCATCGATCTTGTGGTGACTGTGCCGGGCAACATTCTTGACCCGTTCCGCATGACACGGAAGGCAGGCATCATTAGCCTTTGCCGTATCTTTGAAACGGTAGCGACCACTTGAAGTATGGCAGTGCATGCAATCCGGCTTGCCATCCTTAACACACTTATTCATCATCCACCCTGTCATGGTGTAATTTTCACCCTGATCGCGACCATCAGGATAAAACTCATTGCTTTCCAGCATAGTCAGGTCATAGTGATCAAAATAGCGGTCGCCAGGGTTATAGGTCGCGGTAATAGCGACCTGCTTGGCGTGACAGGTGACACAGAGGTCGCTCCGCCGTGCCGCGCCCATCTTCTTAACACTGATTATTTTTGGGTTGCCAACCGGCGTTCCCTTAGGAACATTGCGCATTGCAACATTATGCTCTTTCGACGGACCATGGCAGGTTTCGCAGTTGATCCCCGGTTCGTTCCATGTTTCGGAATATCGCTTCTGTTTCTGGTCGTAAGAGATTGCAAAGCGGCTTACATGACAGCTCGGGCAAGCCTCGCTAACGAAGAAGGGATAGTTTTGCCAGTAAACGTTCAGCTTTTTTTCTCCATCCGGTGCTGGGGCATCGATGGCATTTTCCGCCTCATACCATTCTTTTTTCGTAAGATCGTATCCCAAGGGGAGCGATTCAATCCGGCCATTCTCAAGGGTGGTGAGAAAGGAATAAAGTTTCTTGCCTCCCAGAGCATATTCGATTCTATATTCCTTCGCGCCATCGGGACCGGCCTCAAGTACCTTGCCGGCTCCAGGGCGGATATCGGCAAGGTAGCTATATTTACCGATTGTAATGGCTGTTTTCTGGGTAAGCAGCTCCTTTTTGGCAAAGTCATCGCTATAGGGGATGATGGTATTTCGATGGCGAGAATTGCTCCAAAGGGTGTAAAAATTTTCGTGGCACTCCTGACAGCTGGCTGATCCGGCATAACCCGAAGGAGAAGCTGACTCGGCACGAACTATGCTTAAAAGAGAAACTAAGGTGAAGATGGCGACTACAGTTAAGAAACTGGTGCAGGACTTCATAGGGCAGACCTCTTTTGTTTGCGGAAATGATGTTAGTATTACCGATTACAAGGCAGACGGATTCTATATTTTAAGCTTATTATAATCAAGCAATTAATAACATAAAATTCTTATTTTTGACGCTTTTGAGAGGAGGAAAGGAATACTGAATAATAGACAGACTGCATGGGATGGCTAGAAGTATGACGGAGAAAGGAATGGGTTGCAGATTGCACGGTTAGACAACACAGCGGATGTCGTAAAGCCAGGAAAGTCTCAAATGTAGTTATCGAATTTTTTTTGACATAAGCAGCTCCTAAAGTTCCCCGCCACTTTGCAGTATTGGCTGAATATTTTTTTCACCTGAATATGTTATTTTGAGCAACAATTGCCCCCCGGAGTCTGGGCATAAACATGGTAGCAGTAGTTTGTGCCAGCGGTAACGCCACTATCGCTGAAGGTAGTGATATTCGCACCCACGCTGCCGATCTGCGCATAGGCACCGGTTGCGGGTTTGCGCTCCACCACGAACGCGGTCTCGTCGGCGGTATTGTCCGACCAATCAAGTTTTACTGATGTGGCGCTCAGGATGGTGTCTGAAAGGGCCGATGGTGCAGCAGCTATTACCGGCGAAACCAGTGCAAAACAGAAGTATATGGCTAATAATAAAATCGACACTGATTTTGTTGCAGAGTGAGATATTTCTAAATTAAGAACCATAGCCATTTTCATAGTCGACCTTTCCTTATCGCTTTTCCTTATTTGATTTTACCGTATTTGTTTCAAAGCAAATCATCCCCATTTTTCCAAAGCTTTTTGATCCTATCGAACCTATATAACAATTATTTTTAATTAATAATATAAAATGCCAGACTGACCGTCATGTGAAGAAATTTCAGCAATGGGCAGGAATAGCTGTGATTATGGCGCAGCTGATAGATCGAAGACCCCTTTGCACAGAGGGCACCCTCATTGATCGGATGATCTGAGTCTCCTTCGGAGTTGATAACCTCGCCACCCTGGGTGTGTACAACAATGCCGCACCCGACCGCGCAGTAGGGGCAGATGGTGGTCGTCTCCTTGGCGTAGCGGATTGCCAGCTTCTCGGCCTTTGCCTCGACGAGAGCGAGGTTTAAACCGAGAGTAGCAGCCGCCAGGCCTGAGCCGGAGAGCTTGAAAAAGTCTCTTCGCGATACCGATATGTACTGTTCCTCCTTCAATAATGTCCGATCTGCATGAAACAGACATTTTTAATATATAAACTCTGTTCTACTTATTTTACAAAACAGCGAAACGCATGATCGGACGAGAGGCACTGATCCACATAAATAGTTATTAAACTGGAATATTTAATTAAACTATAATAAAACTATATTTATGTATTTACTGCATGCGATAACCACTGTCAAGCAATTACTAACAAATTCCAAGAATAACGTTCGCCATAGACATGTACGTCTGCCGGGCGGACACACCCTGAAAGCGTATGAGCAGATCGGCGCCACCGGTTGCCTGCGATTGTTCAAGTCCCACCGCCCTGAATATGGTGACGGGGAACAGTTGCGCGACTTTATCTACGTTAACGATGCCGCAGCCATGACGCTCCACTTCCTCACAGAAAAGAACGCAAACGGCATCTTCAACGTCGGCGGCGGTACGACCGTAAGCTGGAACCGGCTGGCCGGCGCTGTTTTCAATGCCATGAATCGCCCGATCGACATCGAGTATATCGACATGCCGGAATCGATCCGCAACACCTACCAGTATCTGACTTGTTCCGAGACCTCAAAAATCCGCGCAGCCGGGTATTCGTAACAGGTTATGCCCGTGGAAGAGGCGGTCGCTGATTATATAAGAAACTATCTGGTTCCCGGCAAGCGCTTGGGGGATTAACGCCCTCGCATATTCGCTGTAAAAAAAGGGAGCCATCTACAAATGTGATGACTCCCTTTTTACGTCGGTTTCGGCTGTTCGACAGCCTGGGCAGGGGGTGCCGGAATAACGACAGATCAGGCAACAGCCACGTTCTCATGCGCAGTGGTGGAGGGTTCCGGCATATCTGCGTTCCGCTCCAGGTCTCGCAGCGCAAAGTAGTCGGATGGCGTATTGATGTTCCGGAAGGAATCAAAGGATGGGTCGAGCTCGGCTACGGTGTCCCGAAAAAGATAGCGGACCGCCACTTCGGAGAAGAAGGAGACGATTCGTCTCTCACCGGCCAGCAGCGCCCGTTCCATAGGCGGCAGGCATTCACTGCCATACAGGGCATGCAGCGGTTCAAGACCCTTATCTCCCTCGGGTATGACGACAGCCGCCCCGTCGCGCAGGGCAGCAATCTTTCTGATGAGGGCGCTATTCAGGTAAGGCATGTCGCAGGCAACTGCAAAGATATGGGAGGTTCTGCTGTGGTACAGCCCGGCATGCAGTCCGGCCAGTGTTCCCATACCGGGATAGAGATCCATTACCGTGTGGCAAGAGAGAAAAGCGTACTGTTCGGGGGCGTTGGTGACGATGAGGACGTTATCAAACAGCGCAGTCAGTTTACGATGGATCGCCTCGATAAAGAGTCCATACTTGCAGGGAAGGAGTGCTTTGTTGCTTCCCATGCGGTTTGATTGCCCCCCGGCCAGGATAACCCCGGTCACATCATTCAGAGGGGGAATATGATCGACTATATGGTTAAGTAGCATGATATTCTCTCACACCGTTGCCAGCTTTGTTCACTTTCCCCGTTCAAACCCTTCCCTGCCCGCCAAGAGATCAATATGGATGGTTGCCAGATCCTCTATCTCCAACGGCACGTCCGCATGTCCCTTGCGGGAATCCCTGGTTTTGAGGTAGCGGCTGCATTTTCGGCAGACATCCACCCTGGTTGGCCCCTCGTCAACCGTGAAATAGGACAGAGTCTCCGTATTGTCGTTGCTGCAATAGGGGCACTGTAGCCGTTTATACGGCCATTTGAAGAAACAGGTGCAACAAGAAAGATAACGCCGCCCTTCATCACCGACGAATTCCCCCATCCCGGCGCGGGAACCGCACACCGGGCAATACCCTTCCTGCCAGCCGTCGAATTCACCTTCCGGCAGCGCGACCGCATATGGTTCCAGGGCCGCTTTGAGAACGGTTTCCAGGGCGAATTCCAGTAAAGCGGCCTGTACCGTGCAGGTTTCCGCAGCGGCTTCGATCTTGCTCCGATCACGCTGCAGACAGGCGGCAAAGAGCGTCGTCAGATCCAGTTTCCCTTCGGTCAGAGCGTCAACAATCCGTTTCAGCTCAGCGTCGCCATCCCGGCTGTATTCGCTGGTCACGGACAGCAGGCCGATGAGAAAAGCTGCGGCCTGCGGTATGTCCACGACCATCGACTCTGCGGACACTAATGAAAACCCGCCCTGTATCCTCTCTTGACGAAGTGTCAAATCGGGAACGAACGAGATTCCGGTATCTCCCTGCCGGATGTCAAAATAGGACAAGATGCCCCGAAACAGGGCGAAGATTTCGCCATATTCCGGGACACGTGCAGAGATGTCATCAAGTAACGCCACTTTACGCTGATTGGGTGTCATAATGCTCCTGTCGAAGAGACCAGCTGATTAAGCTGCCCCCAGTAGGTATCTAGGGATTTTCACCGGTGACCTCTTTATACCATTTGGGATGGTGCTTCCGGGCCCACCGCTTGCGGACATCCCCGTACAGCATCGCCTCAATAGTGCCCGGATTGCCGATGGTGGCCAGATAAACATGCACTACCACAAACATAATTGCACCAACGAACATCAGCCCGTGAATCATGAGCGACAGCTGTACGATCCAACGGGGAAAGACGGTAGGCAGCCAGATAAAAAGCCCGGTAATCCCCAAAACGAGGGTAGTGACGGCTATAAAAATGGCAAACAGCTTTTGTCCGGGGTTGTATTTTCCGATGTTGAAGTGGGTCTCGTCCCGCGAGAGGTAGCCCCCCTTGGATGAAATCCAGAGTTTATCGTCATCATCAAAGGTGGCGACATCCTTTTTGTGACTGAGGAACATGTACAGCGAGCTAAGGAAGAACACAATCCCCGCGATCTTGTGAACCAGGATGGCGTTGCGACCATCTCCAAACAGGGCAAAGTAACCGTTGAACAGGCGGGAGAACAGCCCTAACCCGGAGAGCAGCAAGGTAAAAAAACTGCAGGTGACGATCCAGTGCAGCACACGTTCGCTTGTGCTGAAGCGCTCAATGTAGTTACTCATGACCCGCCTCCTCCTTCTCCTCGCCATTCTCGGCGTCGATCTTCTTGGGACCTATGGTCACATAGTGCAACAGTACGGCTCCGATACTGCCCCAGAAACCGAGGATGCCGAGCGGTTTGATAACGTCCTTCCAGAGGAAGATCGACAAGGGTATGCTGGGACTGGCCGGCAGTCCGTATTTTTCCGGAGGCCCCTCCAGGGCATACACCACCCCCAAGCCGTTCAGAACGTCTACCCCATAGAGAGTCTTTTTTGCCGCCTGGGCAGTGGCGATCAAATCGCTGCGCTTACCGAACTTCAGGGTTCCGGTGGGGCACGCCTTGGCGCAGGCAGGAGTCATGCCCCCTTCAATGCGACTCTGGCACAGGTGACATTTACTGACCTTGTCATCCATCCCATAACGGGGAATGTTGAAGGGACAGGCAGAGACGCAGTATTTGCAGGAGATGCACTTTTCCTTGTTGTAGGTCACAATACCGTCCTTGGTACGGTAGAGTGCGCCGGGGGAGGGGCAAACCTTCATACAGCCGGCGTCGCCGCAGTGCATGCAGCGCTCGTTCAGAAATTGCCAGGTGACATCCCCGTTCGCTCCCTCACCCTCCACAAAGCGGATACGGTTGTACAGGGCCGGGGTCAGGTCACGGGGATTTTCATAGGTACCCAGGTTATTTGTTTTGTCTGCTTCCAGCTTGTTCCACTGCTTGCAGGCTACCTGGCACGAACGGCAGCCGATACAGCGAGAGGTGTCCACCAGAAAGCCCTTACGTGTCGCTTGATTGATACTTTCGGCCATGGCGCTCACCCCTTTCTCTGTACGTTGGCCATAAAGGCCTTGGTTTCGGGAATCATCGTATTTGCGTCACCAATCGTCGGGGTCAGCAGATTCGCAGAATCCCCTACATTGGGGGTGTGCCAGCCGAAACACCATGGCATACCGATCTGGTGTACCGTCTTGCCCCCTATCTGGAAAGGCTTCACACGCGAGGTAACTATGGCCACGGCATCGATTTTGCCGCGGGCAGAGGAAATTTCAACCATGTCGCCGTTTTTAATATTTTTCTCCTTGCCCAGTTCAATACTGATCTCGCAGAACTGTTGCGGTTGCAGCTCCAGCAGCCATGGAGTGTTACGGGTCATGACCCCGGTCTGCCAGTGTTCGGTGACCCGATAGGTGGAGGCAACCAGAGGAAAGCGGGCGTCGTTGCTGGCTATAACATCTTCTTTAACGGCAGGATCGGCAAAAAGCCTGATAGCAGGATTGGTCATCTGCTTGGACATAAGGTTCTCAGCCAGAGGGCTCTCCAACGGTTCATAATGTTCCGGGAAAGGCCCATCCTTCAGACCGGGACCAAATATGGAGGCAACACCATCCTTCTGCATAATGAAAGGCTTCTTCCCATCTCTTTCATTTGCCATCGGAGGCCATGGGCCGTCAGGTACATCGCCCACCCAGGCGCCCACGGCGCCGGTCGGCAGTACGGCATTCGGATTCCAGTAAACAACCGCCTTTTTCGGGTTATACGGCTTTCCTTCCAGATTGGTTGAGGCACGGTTATAGAGGATACGACGATTTACCGGCCAAGCCCATGACCATTCCGGGAACAGACCTATTCCGGAGGGATCTTTCTTGCCGCGGCGAGCCATCATGTTCCCCTTCTCATTGTAGCTCTGGCAATAGATCCAGTTACCGCAGGATGTTGTTCCATCAGCCTGGAGATTGGCAAAACCGGCAATCAACTCCCCTTTCTTGCCGAGCAGCTTCTTGGGATCCCACGGATTTTTGGCGGGTAGCGGCTTGTCTCCCGGTTTGAGAGGTTTGGGCTTATCCTCCACATCTTCGAGGTAATAGCCGTTGATCTCCTTGGCAACAGCGTGGATATCAACATTCTTTATCGTGCCGTCGGCACGTTTGAAGCCATAGTTCCAGGTAAGGTTGAGCAACTGTTCCGGAAGCGCCCCTCCCTCTTTAGCGTACATCTGCTTAAGCTTCTGATACAACTCATGGATGATCTCGGCATCAGGCTTGCTTTGACCGGCCGGATTTACCGCCTTGTTGCGCCATTGCACCCAGCGACCGGAGTTACTGATGCTCCCTTCTTTTTCGTATGAAATGGCAGCAGGCAGCAAAAACACCTCCGTCTTAATCGTAGAAGGATCCAGACCGGGGCCCTTCCAGAACGAAGCTGTCTCGTTATCAAAAATATTGACTGCCACCATCCATTCCAGCTTGGCAAGGGCATGCCGCACCTTGTTGGTGTTGGATCCGGAACAAGCGGGGTTCTGCCCCCATGCAAAGAAACCTTTGTATTTGTTCTTGATCATGTTGTCGAAGATCATCAGCCATGAACCGTTCATCCCCGGGTCCAGCTTGGGAAGCCATGAATAGCCGAAATCATTCTCCTTAGTCGCCTTGTCCCCGTAAATCGCCTTCAGATAGCTGGTCATGTATTTGCCGCGATTCTGCCACCAGTTCGCGCTTTGCGGATCCTTGCTCTCGGGGGTGTGTTTTTTGATATATGACGGCAGATCTGTCAAGTCAGCAGAAGGGACGGCGAGATATCCGGGTAAAAGGTGGAACAGCAGTCCGGCATCGGTCGATCCCTGAACGTTCCCCTCACCGCGCATGGCGTTGATGCCGCCGCCGGCAACACCAATATTGCCGAGCAACAACTGAATAATAGCCATAGTCCTGATATTCTGTACACCAACGGTATGCTGGGTCCACCCCATGGCATACATTTCCGTACCGGCCCGGTCCGGCTTACCGGTAGAACCATACAGTTGATATATCTCGACCAGTTTTTCCTTTGAGGTGCCGGTAATCTTACTTACCAGCTCCGGCGTATAGCGGGAATAATGCTTCTTCAAAAGCTGAAATACGCAGCTTGGATCCTGAATGGTCATATCCTTCTTGACGCTGTCATCGGCATTTTTCTGGAACGACCATGACGCGGTGTCATAGCCCCGTTTTTTGGCGTCATAGCCGGAGAAAAGGCCATTCAGATCACCCGGCATTTTGAAATCTGCATTTACCAGGTAAGTCGCATTGGTATAATTAACAACGTATTCTTCAAAATAGAGTTTGTTCTGGACGATGTAGTTAATCATTCCGCCCAGAAAGGCGATATCAGTACCGGAACGGAGTGGCGCGTACAGGTCGGCTTTGGAAGCGCTGCGGGTAAAACGGGGATCAACGACAATAACCTTAGCCCCGGCTTCCTTGGCTTTAGTGACCCAGCGGAAGGAAATTGGGTGATTTTCTGCCGGGTTGGCCCCCATAATGAGGATGACATCGGCATTTTTAATATCAATCCAGTGATTGGTCATGGCACCGCGTCCGAACGACTCGGCCAGGGCTGGTACCGTCGAGCTGTGGCAAATACGCGCCTGATGTTCGATATAGACCAACCCCAGACCACGCAGAAACTTCTGGTACAGGTAACATTCTTCGTTATCAAGTGCCGCACTGCCGACAGAGGCAATACCCATGGTGCGATTAACGACCGCCTCAATCTCTTTTTCAACCTCTACAGTGCCGACCTTTTCCTTGACTTTTATTTTGCTGGTGGTCTGATATGTTGAGTCACGTGTTTGTTTTACCCGTTTGGCAATCTCTTGTATCGTCCAATCCCAGGTTACCTCTTTCCATTCGGAAGCACCGGCAGCACGATACATCGGCTTGGTCAGGCGTGCCGGATTATGGCGCAGCTGATAGATCGAAGACCCCTTTGCACAGAGGGCACCCTCATTGATCGGATGATCTGAGTCTCCTTCGGAATTGATAACCTCGCCACCCTGGGTGTGTACAACAATGCCGCACCCGACCGCGCAGTAGGGGCAAATGGTGGTCGTCTCCTTGGCGTAACGGATTGCCAGTTCCTCGGCCTTCGCCTCGACGGGAGCGAGGTTTAAACCGAGAGTGGCAGCCGCCAGGCCAGAGCCGGAGAGCTTGAAAAAGTCTCTTCGCGATACCGACATGTACTGTTCCTCCTTCAATTAATGGTTGTAATCGTTGCCGATGCCAACCATCTCCTTTTCAAAAGGAAGGCAGCGCCGTTTCCAGCGATACCCGCAGGCCACAGACCATGGAAACCGTTTCTTAAGGCGTGTGCGGCTCGGAGATGGATACGTTTGAGCTCAGTCTGCATGAAACAGACATATTTAATATATAAACCATGTTCTACTTATTTCATAGGACAGCTAAACTCATGATCGGAAGAGAGGCACTGATCCACAAAAATAGTTATTTAAACTGGAATATTTAATTATCAACTAAAATAAAACTATATTTCTGTATTTACTGCATGCGATATCCACTGTCAAGCAATTACTAACAAATTCCAAGAATAATGTTCGCCATAGGCATGCACGCTTACCAGGATCACTACAAACCAAAAATCAACATTCCTCCCTGAACCGGAGTCACCACCAACTCACCACACGTTGAATTCCCTCCGATAACATGTTATAGAAACTCACTCTACCAATCCATTCAACATCAGGTATCCCATGACTCTTGCTGATCAGGTTTTAGAAGGCAACATCCGCGCCGCAGCCCGGCTGATGCGCGATATTGACGATGGTCGCCCCCAGGCGATTGAAGAATTGAAACAACTGTATCCCCACACCGGCAACGCCTTTATCATCGGCATTACCGGCCCTCCGGGCGCCGGAAAATCGACCCTGGTCGATCAACTGACCGCCTCGTTCCGAGAGCGGGGCAAAAAAGTAGGCGTGGTGGCAATCGATCCCACCAGCCCCTTTACCGGCGGCGCAATCCTGGGTGATCGCATTAGAATGAACCGCCACTCCTGCGACGAAGGGGTGTTCATCCGCAGTTTGGCCACGCGCGGTGCATTAGGTGGATTGTCGCGTTCGACTTCGGATGTTGCCCTGGTGATGGATGCCCTCGGAATGGAAATTATTATTATTGAAACCGTTGGAGTCGGGCAGGACGAGGTGGATATCGTCAAGGAAGCACACACAACCTGCGTCGTTATGGTGCCGGGACTCGGCGATGACATCCAGGCCATCAAGGCCGGAATTCTTGAAATAGGCGATATTTTTGTCGTCAACAAGGCCGACCGCGACGGGGCGGACCGGACCGCCCGCGAACTGAGCACCATGCTGGACATGCGTCATGCCGTAGAGGGGAGCTGGAGCCCGCAGGTCATGAAGACCGAGGCACAGCGCGGCACCGGCATTTCGGAGCTGACCGATGAACTTCTGGCCCATCGCAGTTATTTTCTGTCGAGCGGAACGATTAATGCCTTTCTGCGTGAACGCACCCAACGCCACTTTATGGCGATCCTCCGCGACTCTCTCCTGAAAAGGGCGCTCTCATTCATGGCAAAGAATGACTCACTCGACACGTTGGTGACAGATATGAATGACCAGCGTATTGACCCGTATTCCGCGGTGGAAGTTATCCTTTCGAGAATGATTCCGGATGCCGCTGATTATTAATGATTAAGCGTTGAATTTTTCCCGAATTGCTCTATACTTTGCGAAAAGAACGTCCGATTTTTTAACTCTGGAGAATACTAATGCCACTAACCGGAATAGCACTCATGATTATCGCTTTATCGCTCTGTGTTCTGGTACTTGCTCTTATCCCGACTCTCCTTACCATCAAGCGCACAGCCGTCTCGGTCGGTGAACTGGCGGAGATGGTTAGAAGTGAATTGAAACCGGCACTGCATGAATTAACAAGTGTGTTGGCCGATATGAAAACCGTTGGCGGCGGTGTGGCCGAATACACTGAAGACGTCAAACGCTTCATGTCTGAGCTGGGAGAAGCCGGTGACAACCTTCACACTATTAACCGCTCGGTAGGTCTGGTCACGGGCGTACTTAACACCACTTCGGTCTGGGCGACCGGAGCCAGGGTAGCAGGGAAATACATTGTTGAACGTTATCTAAAAAAACGGGGAGGTGTGTAACCATGTCTGACAAATGTGACGTATCCGCAGGAACTGTATTGGTATCATTTGTAGCCGGAGCAGCAATCGGGGCTGGCCTGGCCTTGTTGTATGCACCGAAAAGCGGTCGTGAAATGCGTGAAGACATTCTTGATCTGACTGAAGACGCAGTTGACAAGATCAAAGAATACGCCAAGGAAGCACAAGAAAAAATCAAGACTGCCGTTGAAGATGGCAAGGAAACTTTTGTCGAGAAAAAATCCGTGCTGGCGTCTGCCATTGAGGCCGGACGCGAGGCGATGCAAAAAGAGCGCACTCAGGCCCCGTAAAGAGGCGACACGAAAACAGATAAAAAAGCCCGCTTCGGCGGGTTTTTTTATTACGTACAGGCACACATCTGCAAGCATCCCTTCTCCCATGAAATTCAGCTGCAAGCCATCGTAATTATTATGTTTTTTTCGTGGCATTGACTTTCAAGTCGGCTTCCTTTATACTTCAACGTCTATGAAAAGACGTTTTCTTTTTACATATGCTGTTTTGGCTCTTGCCTTTTTGCTCTTCGCTGTACCGGTTTCAGCATCAGAGCCGGTCCAGCCTCTTCTGGCCGAGTTAACCCGCCCCAACGCCCTGCTACTTGAGAAGACTGAGCCTCCGTCGCTTGTTCCCGCTGACACATTGGAAGTGGTCGCTTCCAATGAAACACCGCCATCCGCACCGCTCTTTTCGTTGGAAGAATTACATGATGCAAACATCGATGACAGCGATCTCGAATTGCCTGATGTCGAGTTGCCCCTTTCCGATATCCCGCTGGCCCTGAACAGCAAGGTTGAATACTTCCTATACTATTTCCAGACCAGCGGCAAACCTTCCTTTTCAAAGTGGCTCTCACGCTCGGCCCGGTATATTCCTATGATGAAGGAAATTCTGAAACGGGAAGGGATGCCGGAAGATCTGGTGTACGTAGCCATGATTGAAAGTGGCTTTCAAATGCATGCCCGTTCATGGGCCAATGCTGTCGGCCCGTGGCAGTTTATTTCCGATACCGGACGCCGCTATTCGTTGAGGATTGACCAATGGATTGACGAGCGCAAGGACCCGGTCAAGGCAACAACTGCGGCGGCGCTCTATCTGAAAGAACTCTATGGCTTATTCAAAGGCGACTGGTATCTGGCCACCGCCGGTTACAATGCCGGCGAGAACAAAATTCTGCGCGCCATCAGCATGTACAACACCAGTGATTTCTGGGAACTATCGCGCGGTTCTTACCTGAAGCGTGAAACCAAGGAATATGTCCCCAAGCTTCTGGCGGCAGCAATTATCGCCAAAGATCCGGCACGCTACGGCTTCACCGATATCGCGTACCTGACGCCGATCGAGTATGATACCGTTACGATACCATCCCGCACTAATCTTGATCTGGCGGCTAAACTGAGCGGAACAACATATGAGTCGATCAAGGAGCTGAATCCTGATCTGCGCCACTGGTGCACTCCACCCAACTATCCCGGATTCCAGCTTAAAATCCCGAAAGGGAGCAAGCAGCAGTTTGAGACGGAGTATGCAAAAGTTCCCGAAGATAAACGTTTCACTGAACGTGTTCTGTACAGTCGTTATCAGGCCCGCAAAAAGGATTCGCTCAAAAGCATTGCCCGGCGCTTTGGCACATCGCCCGCAGTACTGGCAGAGTTGAACGGGATCAATGCGAAAAGCCGCATCGCCGGGAAATCGCTGGTCATACCGGTCAAGCAGACCGTGGATTTCGGCCACGAAGGACAGACGTCCGGATCCGCTACAGCAGCTAAAGGAAGTTTTGCAAAATATTACACCGTGAAAAGCGGCGATACGCTCAGCTCCATATCCAAACGCTTCAACGTATCGACCAAGATGCTCTCCGCCTGGAACAAAATAAAAACAACCGTGGCCCTTAAACCGGGGCGCCGCATTATCATCGCAAAATTCACAGAAAAAAGCGGAGAGATGGTTCCGGCTGCAACCAAAAGCTGAACTCTGCTTATCCCATCGTCTCATCGTATGAAAGGAATCCCAGATGTATAACATTCTTATTTCCGCAGCCGCCGCGATTGCCGTGCTGCTGATACTTGTTTTTGTCCTCAAGCTGGCCTGGTGGGGATCACTGCTTGTCGGCATAATCGTCTTTGCACTTATTTTTGTCCTGTTTTCACGCATCACCATGAAAAAGGTAATGGCATCAATAGAAACCGCCGGCAAAGACTTGCAGGCTCAGCCACCCCGCTTCGAAAAAGCAATCCGTGAGCTGAAGGATGCCCTGCAGTACAGCAAGTGGCAGTTATATGTGGAAGGGCAGCTACATTCCCAAATCGGCATGATTTACTACATGAAGCGTGACTTCTCGAATGCCTTCCCGCATCTGGAAAAATCCTTCTTCAAAAACTGGGCGGCCACCGCCATGCTGGCCGTTTCCTACATGAAACGCCAGAAAAAGGATAAAATGATCAGCACGTTTGATCGGGCAGTACAATGGAACGGCAAAGAGTCGCTGCTCTGGAGTCTGTACGCCTACTGCATGAACGAAAGCGGCGAATCGGCAAGAGCCAAGGAAATTCTTGCCAAGGGATTAAAAAAACTCCCGGGTGACGAGAAACTGAAGGACAACCTGGAATGCTTGGAAAAGGGTAAGAAGATGAATATGCGGGCATATGGTGATTTATGGTTTCAGTTCCACCTTGAAAGCCTGGGAGCGCTCCAGCGGCACCAAATGGCTTCCATGGGTGGCCGGATGCAGCGCCGCATGACTGCCAAAAGATAAATTAAAGGCCTCCACAACGGAGGCCTTTTTTCTCATTTTGCCTGACACTATTTGAGTAGCGCTGTAAATTCTGACTGAATCCCCGATGACTGGATATGTGCCTCTGTCAGAAGCCCCCCCCAACTCTTTGACCCTTTCTTTGCATTTTGGTACACTTGGATTGGCGCCCGCCTGGTCTTCACAGCAATCAGCACGGTGATGATAACCTCCTGATTAGATGCCCACTCTTTCCGTAAGATTTCCAGATCTTGAACTCCGATCAACCGATGCTGAAGAAGCACATCATCTATTATCATCTGGGCAAGACGGCTGGAGGGAGCCCCCGCGTTAACCTCGTCAAGAAAACGGTCACCCAGAATTTTAGCTGAAAGCTTCCTTGACGCGATGACGGCTTTCCATGACTCCTTTTTTCCCCGTTCTGCCAGAAGTGCCTCGCCATTTTGCCCTGTTCTGGCCGCAAGCCAGTAAGCAACCCATAAGTCTTCTGCGGAGCTTCCGGTCTGTTTTTTCATTACTACCGTTTTTTTATCAACGTTGAAGACCACCGAAAAAAACGAATTTTGAGTTGTGGCCAGAAAATACGGGTCCGCAACGGCAGGCCGGGAAGGGTCATACGCACGATCAGAAAAACAGTGGCAGGTTATTGTCGGGGCTGCCGGCGATGGGACCGGTAAAAGCAGCAAAACACTCAGACTGAAGAAAATCAAACGACACATGCACACTCTCCCGTACAACTGTTGTGATGTTCGAATGATAGCAGATTGCCCAGAGAGAACATTGACGCAAATCAAAATAATGCATGGTGCAGAGCCGATTGTTTTCCAAAGCTTGACAGAATTTACTCTCCGATGGTACGGTTTCCAATACATGCAAATTATTATTCACTTCAATGGAGACCCCCATGTCAACACAAGCCCTGGTAAAAGTTGAAGACGGAGCTAAGCGAGATGAACTGATCCAACTCGTCAGTTTTATGCTGGCAGACGAAGAGTATGGTGTTGAAGTGCTCAAGGTGCGTGAAATTATCCGCATGCCAACCATTACCAAGATGCCTAACGTGCCTCAGCACGTCGAGGGAATCATTAACCTGCGCGGCAAGGTGATACCCATTATTTCCATGAGGAGGCGCTTCGGCCTTATGGAAAGTGAGAACGGCAGCCAGACCCGCATTATCATCATGGATGTTGCAGGCAGCTTGACCGGATTCATCGTCGATGCCGTTTCCGAGGTCATCCGCATTCACAGCAGTGAAATCCAGCCGCCTCCTTCGATGGTCACCTCCGGTGGTGTCGGCCAGGAATTCATCACCGGCGTTTTTAACCACGCTGACCGACTTTTGATTATTATGGATATTGACCGGATGTTCTCTGAAGATGAGCGGGAAAGTTTCGGGGCACTGCTGTAACGCACTAAGGGTACATTGACACTATTACAGAGGGGGGATCCGTACAGGGTTCCCCTTCTTCTGTTTCAGCTTCTTTCCGCATAACCGGAGAGCGGAGTGAAACCCCGCCGGGGTTGAATCAAAGACGATCACCGGGCAGTTGACCCGGCGCTCCAGTTCATCCAGAGACACATCATCCAGAAAGACACCTTCTCCTTCTTTGAGCATCACATCGGGTACAAACAAACACGCCCCTGTTTCATGACCTGCCAACGCTGCGATAATGTCATTTCCGGGAATCAGTCCGCTGACCGTTACCCGTGGCCCGAAGAGCCTGTTTTCAACCGCCAAAGACACAATATCGACTCCGCTCCTGTCAGACAGTTGCGACAGAAAAACGCTTACAATTCCAAGCGATGAGACTCCGGTGACCACCGTTGCCCGGAACGATCCAATCTGTCTGACACCTCGTAAAACCTTAGCGGCTTCTTTCATAAACAGCGGCACCATGCCGACGCCGTTTTCTATCTGCGGAAAATCGCCATATTCCTTTATCGGGGGAAACGGAACATCCGCCTTGAGATAAAATTCATCCGCCAGAAAAAGAAACGGTTGGCGCAGTGTACGGCGAAGCAGTTCTGCCTGCGGTTGCCAGCATGAAATAAATTCCCGGGCATATTCGGCATCTACCGGCGTCAACTTAGGCAGATTACTGCGATGTGCAGTCAGCCCAAGCGGGACTATCGCCAGAGACTGTACCGCAGGGTACAAAGCAGCCAGTTCTGTCACGGTACGCTGCAACTCAATGCCGTCATTTAATCCAGGGCAGAGCACAATCTGGGTGTGCATGGTTATTCCGACCGCTGCCAGTTTCTGTAACTGCTCCAGAATCGGAGGAATACCCGGCTTTCCTAGCAAATGTTCCCGCAGGACCGGATTGGTCGCGTGGACCGATATATAGAGGGGGGAGAGGCGTTGTTCAATGATGCGGTGCAATGCCGAAGGTTTCAGATTGGCAAGCGTAACATAGTTGCCGTTCAAGAAGGAGAGGCGGTAATCTTCGTCTTTGACGTAAAGAGGCTTGCGGAGCCCTTTTGGCAGTTGATGCACAAAACAGAAAAGGCAGTTGTTGGCACAACGGGCCGGGGCTGGAGCGGCAAACGTCAGACCAAGAGATTCCGAGGACTGCCGCTCTACTTCCAGTTCCCATAGTTCCCCGTCCGGCTTTTCAATCTCCAGCAACAATTCATATTCGGATGCGGTATAATAGCTGTAATCGATCAGGTCGCGGAGTAAATGTCCGTTGACAGCCAGCAGGCGATCACCCGCAGTCACGTCGAACTTCCCGGCAATAGAATCCGCAGCGACAGAATCAATCCGAAGCCCTGCCATCACCCCTCCCGGTAAAATTCGGAATTACGGTAATATTCCGTCAGGGAACGCAGAAACACCTGTAGTACGGCGGTGACTGGAACAGCCAGCAGCATCCCCATAATCCCGAAGAGTTGACCGCCGATCAGAAGGGCGACGATTGCCACCAGCGGGTGCAGTCCCACCGTGTCGCCAACTATTTTTGGAGTGATGATGGTGCCTTCCAGCAACTGAACGAAACCAAACCAGCCGAGACAGAGAAGCGGGTGAAGGATATCGTTGAATTTAAGGAGCGCCATAACAACCGACAAACAGATACCGATAATCGTACCGACATACGGGATGATGAAGGTGACGCCAGCCAATACGCCGATTGCAATCGCCAGATCGATGCCGATAAAAAACAGGCCGGCACTGTAAAGAATGGCCAGAATCGCACATACCGAAAGTTGTCCCCGAATAAATCCGGAGAGTACTGCATCGATTTCTGCCAGCTTATCAGTGTAAATTTGGCGAAAACGCTCAGGAATATATGACTCGATGGTTGCTTTAAGTTGCGGCAGGTCACACAACAGATAGAACAGATAGACCGGAATGATCAGATAACCCAATATGGCAAGAAGCACTCCCACCGTTGAAGTAAGTGCCCTCTGCAGAAAGGTCAAGAGCGGTTTGAGAAGATCCGGGGCGGCAGTGCGAGCCTGTTGCAGAAGCTCGTTCAGCTGTAGCGCAAGCTTGTCGCTTGTTTCAACTCCCAGATAACTTTTAATTGAAACAGGAGTTATTTCGTAAAGGTGCTGAACGTATGCCGGCAGATTTAGTTGCATGTTTGAAAATTCATTCGTTATTGAAATAACGAGAAAAACCGCAAACGCGCTGCAAACAGTAACCGTCACACAGAATACTATCATAATCCCGTACAGACGTTTGACCCCCTTGCGTTCAAGAAGTTCAACCGCCGGGTTCAGAATATAAGCAAGTGCAAAAGCTATAAACAATTGCAGGAATACGGCCGACGAATAATAAAGGACCGCCGTAATGACCGCAATCAGCATCAATGCCGATATCAGAAGGATTTTAGTATTTTTTGACATGGGTAGTTTTCGCGAAGCCCCTCCCGAACCGGCTTAGTCAGGGAGGGGCAGCAGAGTAGTTATTGGTGGAGACGGAAAGCTCCGTCAGTAGAGGTGATTGTTGCAATTGCATGCTTGTAAATCAGCATGTCGCCGCCGGAATCGAGCAGGACTGAAAAATTATCGAATGACTTTATGAATCCTTCCAGCTTATCACCCGACATCATGGCAACTGTGACCCGTACACGCTCCTTGCGGGCCTGATTGAGGTACTGGTCCTGAATATTAAAAGGTGCCTTTGCCATTGGTATTATCCTCCCGTTGCTCATAAAATTTAATTGTATGCTCTAATAGACTACCAAACTTTTCAGGATATTCAAACCACATTATATCAGGATCCGCTTTAAACCAGGTAAGCTGTCGTTTTGCATAATGACGGGTGTCACGTTTTATCAGGCGAACGGCATCATCAAGTGAAAGTTCACCACAAAGACAGGCGCCTGCCTCCTTATATCCGATTGACCGCATCGGCTTGAGATCCCGCCCATATCCGGCTGCCAACAGACCGCTCACTTCAGCAAGCAATCCGGAATTCATCATCTGCTCGACCCGTTCGTCAATACGTTTGTACAGCAATTGCCGGTCTACAGTAATGCCGACCTGACATGTATCATACCGCCGGGCAGAAAATGCATGTTCTTTTTGATAGCGGGACAGCGGGATTCCGGTCATGTAATAGACTTCAAGAGCGCGTATGATGCGCACCAGATTATTGGGGTGCAGATCGGCTGCCATCAGAGGGTCAACACTTCGCAGCTTCTCCAGCATGGCATCGTTCCCTATCCTCTCCGCCTCGGCCTGCAGGATCTGGCGATGTTCGCCGCCACCGCTGGGCAGGTCTGCCAGACCTTTAACAAGAGCCCGGATGTAAAGCCCTGTCCCTCCGGCGACGATAACCCTTTTCCCCCGGCTGACTATGTCCCTGATAGCAGCATCCGCAGCATCGGAAAAATCGGCCGCAGAGAAAAGCTGGTCGGGATCGGCCACATCTATCAGATGATGTCGAATATCGGCGAGTTGATCCGGTGAAGGTTTTGCAGTTCCGATATCCAGGCCACGATAAATCTGCATCGAATCAGCATTGATTATTTCTGCATTCAGGGCATGTGCCAGCCGCAACGCCAGAGCGCTTTTACCTGATGCGGTGGGTCCGCAGACGACCAGAATTTTTTCTGCCGGATGCGTGGTCATGTTCGTTTAAAGATTTTTTGTAGCTCAGTCAAAGTTATTACATGTGACACCGGACGCCCATGAGGACAACTGGCTGCGAAGTCGGTCTGGTCCATCTGATAGAGAAGTTCCTTGATTTGCCGGAATTCGAGTGGATGTACGCCGCGAATAACAGAGTGGCACGCGATGCGGGAAAACAGACCATCCAGAGCATCACTAAAAGCACCACTGGTGCCGAATCGTTCGAGATCTGCCAGCACATCGCGGAGCAAAGCAATCGGATTTTGGGTAACAACCAGACGTGGAACCGCTGAAACCATGATCGTCGTACCACCAAACGGTTCAAATTCAAAACCGGTTCCCGCCAGATCTTGACTGAACGAAGTCGCAACTGCGGTTTCACTGAAGGTAAGTTCAACCGTTTCCGGAAACAGCAGGCGCTGAGATTCAATTCCGCCGGAAGAAAACTGCTGCTTCAGAAGCTGATACGCAACCCTTTCACTGGCTGCGTGCTGGTCGATTACTACCAGTTCTGAATCTGACTGACACAGGATATATTCGCTGTGAAACTGTCCGATTATCGAAAGCGATGAAAAGTAACCTGCCGCTAGAGCAGTTGACAGCCCCGTTTGAAACGAAGGTGCGGGCTCGTTGACCTGCCCGTTGTATTTCGGTGATACCGGGTATTCTTCCGGTGGCTTCGGTGTTGAATCCCGCTGTTCACTCGTCAGCGACTGGTGATGTGATGGTGACGGATGCAGGAGTGAAGCTTGTGCCGCCGCAGCAATCCGCTCACGATAGGCCCCGGAAGTTCCACTTTTAGCGTTGGACACGAGAGGTGATGGTGCAGACAGCCATGGCGAGCTGCGCAAAACGGCCTCCACCGCCGATTGGATGGCATCATGCACACTCGACTGCCGCCTGAATCTGACCTCATGTTTAGTCGGATGGACATTTACATCTACTTCACCGGGAGGAAGCTCTATGAACAATGCTACTACCGGGTAACGCCCACGGTCTATGACTCCACGGTAGGCCTGCATTACGGCATGCTGCACAACTTTATCGCGAATGAAACGGCCATTGATATAGGTATATATCGTCTGAGTCCCGGATCGAACCAATTGGGGGCCGGAAACATATCCGGTAATTGATGTGTAGTCGTCTTCGCCCGTGACTGAATACAGATGCTGCGAGCTTTCCCGGCCAACAACCTGGGCAAGACGGCGACGCAGGTCGCTTCGTTGCAGTCGTAATATTTCACGTTCATCACTGGTGCACAAGAATGCTACTTCCGGGCGTGAAACAGCCATTCGGGCAATGACATCGGCAACGTGTCCCGTCTCGGTTTCTGCACTCTTCATAAACTTGAGGCGGGCAGGAAGGTTATAAAAGATTTGCTCCACACTGATCACTGTCCCCGGCGCCATGCCGCAGGCCCTGACTTCACGAACACGTCCACCCTCGACGATGATTTCTGTCCCTTCCGAGGCATCGGTCTCGCGTGTCGCCAGCGAAAAACGGGACACTGAGGCTATCGAAGGAAGCGCTTCACCTCTGAAACCGAGGGTGAGGATATTATCCAGATCACTGTCGATCCGGATTTTGCTGGTTGCATGCCTCTCCAGCGACAGGAGAGCATCTTCACGTGACATTCCGCGACCGTTATCAGCAACTCGAATCAGTCGTCTACCGCCGACAGTGATTTCTACAGCGATATCTGTAGCCCCGGCATCAAGAGAATTTTCAATTAACTCCTTAATAACCGAAGCCGGACGCTCTACAACTTCGCCTGCTGCTATTTTATTGGTAAGGGTTTCCGGCAGAATAGTAATTCGCTGTGACATGGCGGCTCCTGCATGTACGAAAAAAGAGCGGGCAGACCCGCTCTTCCAGGAAATAAATAAAATTATTACTGAATATTATTTAGGCTTGTTTTCGTTCATATCCCCAAAAAGAGAGTCAAAACCATCAACTTCGTCTTTTGCAGTTGGAGATGTTGCAGTCGATCCAGCAGGAGTGTCATCCCAGGAAAAATCCTCAAGATCAAATTCACCGGTTTGTGATGAAGAAGCAGGGGTACTTACAGGAGCAGAAACCGCAGTTTTTTCTCCTCCGGCAAAGGGCGATTCATCGTTTTGCGTAGTAGACTCAAGGAGGTCGGAAAATACGTCCTCTGACCGTTGATTAGCAGACTGATCTACTTTCGCTTCCGGTTCATCAAAATTAAACGGGTCGTCAATTTTTTTGGCGACTACTGGCGGAGAATCTGCGGGAAGATCAAATGAAAACATATCTCCCGCTGTTTCGTTTTTGGGAACTGTCTGCTCAGCCACACTTTCAGGCGGATAAAATGCGGCTGCAAGTTTTAGCTTTGCTTCTGAAGGTAGAGCTGTCCCACTTATTGAGTGGGCCTGTTTATAACTCATCAGATCATTAGAACACTTTTTACAGACATCATAAAATTCAAAACTATTATATCCGCACTTAGGACATTTCATCTAAGACTCCTTAGCTGTGATGTAATCACATTGTTCCCCACATATACTGTATTACCGCAAGAATAGCAACACTAGCCGTTTCTGTTCTGAGTATCCGTGGACCCAGGGATACCGGCTGAAAACCCTGCTGCGAAAAGTGACGTACCTCCAGAGGATCAAAGCCTCCCTCCGGACCTATTGCCACAACCACAGACAGAGGCTTATTCAAGACAGAAAGAACATCTTTAATAGAATGCTCGCGCTCTCCCTCCCACAGAATCAGACGGAGTTCCTGGCTGGCATCATTTGCCGCTTCAACGGCACTCGCTCTCCAGATAACCTCGGGAATATCAGCACGCCCACATTGACGAGCAGCCTCTGAAACGATCTTGTTCCAACGCGCAAGTTTGGTAGTATGTTGATCATCACGAATTTTAGCAACCGAACGACGACCGCCAAAAAGACAGAAACTGTGAGCCCCGAGCTCAGTCCCTTTCTGCAAAATAAAATCAACCTTATCACCTTTGGGTAGCGCCTGGCAGATGGTAATACGTGGTGAATCGGACTCAGCTTCAGACGTTTGGCATGCTGAATCAATTTTTACTGCAACCCACTCCTTTGACACCTGATCAATGACACCCGAATATTCTGTGCCCTTCTCGTCGGCCAACTGGACAGCATCTCCCGTTCCCAGCCTTAGAACACGAACCATATGGTTGTAGATATCGCCATCGAATGAAGCGTAGCCATCACGGACGGCTCGTGAGTTTATCATAAATCGGCGGGTACTCATGGTTTGCTATCATTCCTGTACAACAAGGCCACCCACTCTCCGTCACAAACTGTCCGGCAGTATTTCAGAGGCTGAGAATTAAATCCCTGTCGTACAAGCCCCTCCTTTTCGGCCAGGATACCGGAGAGAATCAATGCACCGCCGGGATGAAGCCGCTCAGTCAGAAAGGGTGCCAGACGAACCAGTTCTTCAGCAAGAATATTTGCCAGGATTATATCAAAACATTCCGTAAGCGCTTCAAGAGGAGTAGTACCGCATTCTACGAGATCAGACATGTTATTGAGAGCAAGATTATCACGTGCCACTTCAACAGCATCAGGATCGATATCAAGCGCAAGAATCCGTCCTGCACCTAACAAGTTTGCAGCCATGGCAAGTATTCCTGATCCGGTTCCCAGATCAAGAAGAGATGGAATCGTTAGCAGAGGACTGTCCTCCATGACCAACTCCAGCAATTCCAGGCAAAGTCGTGTAGTTTCATGCCCACCGGTACCGAAAGCCATTCCCGGATCAATGCGAATAACCAGATCTCCTGGTAATTGTGTCGCTTCTTCCCACGTTGGAACAATAAGAAGATGCTTTCCAACCCGAAGCGGCTTGAAATGGACCTTCCAACTACTGCTCCAATCTTCAGCACTAACGGCGCTAAGCACGGGTTGGCCAAAATCGTAGGCAGGATGGCGACTGGAAAGTTCAGATATAAATGTATTGAGTTCGAGCATTTTTGGCGCGGGATCTTCTGCGGCTGGCAGGTAGGCCTTAATCACCACGCGAACAGAATCCGGTATTTCGCTCGGAGAGAACGCATCAACGCAGAGGTTATCAACACAGACACCGTTACCCGACAATTGTGTCAGAAATTCTGCAACGACATCAGAATGTTCTTCAGGAACATCGCACGCAATTTCAAGCCATGAATCAATCATATATAACCCTGTGTTTGCACTGGAATAACTATCGCAATAAGTATCAGAAGCACCTGCGGCTGACAATAAAAAACGTCATATTTATTTCATAAACGCAAGATGCCCCGCATCCATTTCTGGTTGCGGGGCATCTTTTTATTATTCCCGGCGGCGACCTACTTTCCCACACAGCTACCCGTGCAGTATCATCGGCCCTGAGGGGCTTAACTTCCGTGTTCG
>JANXZX010000172.1 GCA_025355325.1 Geobacteraceae bacterium | reverse complement strand
GGTCAGGCTTGCTTTATTGCTTTAACTGCAATTTCCTCCTTTACGGAATTCATCTTCGCTGGGGCAAGGCAACAGTGTCGGGTCTCCACCAATGACATTGTCACAGGTGAAGCAAAGAGAAGGGTCAGGTATCAACCGAATACCTTTCCAACTTCTGTTCAGTGCTGTGACCCTTCTCCCACCTTCGCATCAATGATTTCCCTGGACTTGACTCAGCGACTCACTCAAATAATACGTTGCGGATTATCAAGGGCACCCCTCTTCGCCTTCAGGCTTCATTCAAGCATTTCCCAATCTTGAGGATATCGAACGACTTTTTGTCGATGAGGCGCTGCATATCACGGGAGGAAACAAGGTACTTGCGGCACGCATGTTGGGGATTAGCCGGACTACGCTGCACAAGAAACTCAATCCTGAAATTGAATGCCTGGCGGCATCAAAACATTAAAGGAAGAGCTTTGTCTTAACGAGATCGTATATTTTTGTTGCAACTGCAAGAGCCTTTTGAGCGTCCTCACGTCTCGGTTCGACATATTCGCCAGGATAACGGGATTCAATGGCGTATTTCGTCAAACTTTCCAATTCCTCGTTATATTTTATTACGTCTGCATCAAGTAACAAATTGGAGAGGAGCAATAAGTTGTGCGTTTTGGGGAACTCGATGTTACGAGCAACAAATAATGCTTTCAGAGCTTTTTCGGCAAGTTGCTGTGAATGGAAACATACTGTGTCATAAAGATCTTCTTCCGCAGCAATAAGAAGGCGAGCAGACTTCAAATCTTGCTCTGCCTTCTTCATCCAATCGAGAATAAACTCTTCAGTGGCGGTCATAGAGCACCTTTCCTGTTTTATGTGCAATCGTCACAATATGATTGATAACCCCATTCCACTTATTTACTTCATCAGGAGTATACACAAGAATGTCCATAGCACATGGGTAAGGCTGAAACATGAGCTGCAACGAGCTTGAGCGTTTATTTTTTGGCTGATCCGAATCCATCACCACCAAAAAATCAAGGTCACTATCAGGAGTAGGTGTACCGGTAGCGTAAGAACCAAACAGAATGATCTTTTCCGGATGGAAGTTTTCAGCGATAGCTTTTGCAACTCCGTCAATAGTTTCAGGAGCGATCAGCTCGCCATATTTTTGTTGTTTCAAATTTACCGTTGCCACCTTGGGTACCCCATAACAAAACTACTCCACCGTAACGCTCTTCGCCAGGTTCCTCGGCTGATCAACATCAGTCCCCTTCAGGACAGAGATATGATACGCCAGAAGCTGCAACGGCACCGACAGCAGCATCGGATCCAAATCTTCATCAAGGTTCGGAATTTCAATGGTCGTTTCAGCCCTTTCACCCACCTCTTTGTCACCGGCAGAACAAACGGCAATCACGCGGCCACTCCGGGCAATAACTTCTTCCATGTTGGAAAGGGTCTTTTCGTAGGAGTTACCTTTGGGCACCAGAACAACAACCGGCACATCCTCATCAATCAAGGCAATAGGTCCATGCTTCATTTCACCGGCCGGATAGCCTTCGGCGTGGATATAGGAAATCTCCTTGAGCTTGAGGGCTCCTTCAAGCGCGATCGGGAAATTTTTACCACGACCTAGATAGAGGAAATCACGGGCATTCATGTATTTTCTGGCAATTTTTTCGACAGATTCATTCAGTTTCAGGGCCTCTTCCAATAGCCCCGGCACTTTTTTGAGCGCCGCAATCATCTGCTGCCCATGAGCAACATCTATCGTGCAACTGGCACGCCCCAGACGGATCGTAAAGAGATACAGCGCCGTCAACTGGGTAACAAACGCCTTGGTGGATGCAACGCCGATCTCAGGGCCGGCATGGGTATAAATCACCCCGGCTGATTCGCGGGCAATCGAGGAATCAACCACGTTGCAGATTGCCATGTTCATGGCGCCACGCGATTTCGCTTCTCGCAGAGCCGCCAAAGTGTCGGCTGTTTCGCCGGACTGGGAGATGACGATTGCCAACGTACTCTCGTCCACAACCGGATTGCGATAGCGGAACTCCGAAGCGATATCTACCTCGACCGGAATGCGGCAGAGCCCCTCAATATAGAACTTGCCAACCAGCGCGGCATGCCAGGAGGTGCCGCAGGCAATGATCGTGATCCTCTTGATTGAGGCCAACTGGCGATCACTGAACTGAAGATCTTCAAGGTAAACATCTCCATCGTCTTCAAGCAGCCGTCCGGCAATAGTGTCGCGTACGGCACGCGGCTGCTCATGAATCTCCTTCAGCATAAAGTGCCGGTAACCGCCTTTTTCGGCCATCATCGGCGACCAGTCAATATGGCGCGCTTTTTTGTCCAGCGCACCACCGGCGATAGTTGAGAAATGCGCGGTTCCGTCTCTGAAAATGGCAAACTCGCCATCCTCCATAAATACCATCTCGCGGGTATATGCTAAAATCGCCGGAATATCGGAGGCAACGAAAAACTCTCCTTCACCGAGTCCGACGACCATCGGCGACCCCAGTTTGGCGGCAATCAGACAACCCGGATCCTTTTCATTTAGGATACAGACCGCAAATGCCCCGCGTAACCGCGCGAGAGTCAGCCTGACTGCCTTTTCAAAATCCTCTTCAGTACGGAGCGTTTCTTCGATCAGGTGCGCAATAACTTCCGTATCCGTCTCACTCTTGAAAGTATGTCCTCCCTGCTTCAATTGTTCCTTTAATTGCAGGTAATTTTCTATGATGCCGTTATGTACCAGAATAACCGGCCCGGCTTTGTGCGGATGAGCGTTGATTTCGGAAGGTCTGCCATGTGTGGCCCAGCGTGTATGGCCGATACCGACCGTCCCGACCAGCGGCTGTTCCCGCAGAAGATTTTCAAGATTAACCAGTTTGCCCTGGCTTCTGCGGATCGCTGATTCTCCCCCCGACAGAGTAGCTATTCCGGCTGAGTCATAACCGCGATATTCAAGTTTCTTAAGTCCTTCCAGAATGATCGGGGTGGCCTGCTGTCTGCCGATGTATCCGACAATGCCGCACATATGTTCTCCTCGTAAAGTTTGGTAACGGGTTCTGAATATATTGTATCTAAGTACCATAAACCTGCTTGCTGTAGCACGTTTTTTTTAGTGAATGAGCCGGCAACATCGCGCTCCACTAAATCCGCTTCGCAATTTGAATATGTTTGAATTCCTGAAATGATATGTTATTTTGTCCCTGCTATTTAATGAGCGTGTGCAGTAAATATGGAACCGGTTATTTCGCTATACAGGAAGGTCCGTTAATGCAAAAAAAGTTTCCCTTCTCTACCACCGCCAACGGTGGTTTTTTATCAACAGTTCTGCTTTTTACCGTTACGCTGGCCGTTGTAGTCCTGCTCGGCATATCCGGCTATATTTTCTACCTGATGGCAAAGCTTCCCAAGGTTGATCGACTGGCTGACTACAAACCCCCCATCGTCTCACAGATCTTTGGCGATGACGGAAGCCTGGTCGGCGAGTTTTATCTTGAACGGCGCATTGTCGTGCCGATCAACAAAATGCCCCGAAAATTGATTCAGGCTTTTGTTTCGGCTGAAGATGCTAATTTTTATTCCCACAAAGGGATAGATTATCTGGGAATCATGCGGGCGGCATTCAAAAATATTATCTCCATGAGTAAAAAAGAGGGCGCTTCAACCATCACCCAGCAGGTTACCAAATCGATGTTGTTGTCGCCGGAGAAAAAGTTTTCCCGCAAAATCAAGGAAGCAATTCTCGCTCAACGGATGGAGGAGCGACTCACCAAGGACGAAATACTGTACCTGTACCTGAACCAGATATATCTTGGCAGTGGTGCATACGGTGTTCAGGCGGCGGCTGAGACATATTTCGGCAAGAACGTCGAACAACTCAACCTGGCCGAAATGTCAATGCTCGCCGGTCTTCCGAAGGCACCAAACACCTATTCTCCGATAAAACACCTCGACAAGGCCCGGGAGCGTCAGGCGTATGTGCTTGAGCGCATGACCAGAGAGGGCTACATAACACCGGTCGAGGCCGAACACGCCAAAAAAACGACGATAGTTCTGCAACCGATGAAGAAGGTGAATAACGAGCAGTCTGCCTATTTTCTTGAGCATCTGCGAATCCAGCTGGAGCAGAAATACGGAGAAGACCAGCTCTATAAGGGCGGGCTGAAGATTTACACCACCATGAACGCCGCCATGCAACGCGCCGCCTATGACAGCCTCCGCAAGGGGCTTAAAGAAGTTGACAAACGCCAGGGATTCCGCGGGCCGACGAAGTATCTGACTGAAACTGATGTCGATGCTTTTTGCAGTAAAATAGAAGATTCAATTGATTCAGTCATGCTTAAAACCGGCGAAACCTATCAGGGTGTTGTAGTCGGATTCGTTCCTGAAAAAGGGGACGCTCTGGTCAGGGTTGGCGAACGCAAAGGTATTCTTTCCCGGAAAAACATGTCGTGGGCAGGCAGGCTTGGCATGACCAACCGCTACGGCAAACCTGAAAAAGGCAACAAGGGGTTGACGCTCGGCTCCGTCATAGAAGTTTCGGTCATTGCTCCCGAGATCAACAAGGATGGCGCCCAGTTTGCGCTCGACCAGACACCCGAGGTGCAGGCGGCTCTGGTTTCGATTGATCCCCGCACAGGTGGAGTCAAGGCGATGGTTGGGGGGTATGATTTCAAGAAAAGCCAGTTCAATCGCGCCATGCAGGCCAAGCGCAACGCCGGCTCAGCCTTCAAGCCGATAATATATGCTGCTGCTCTTGACAAAGGGATGACCCCGGCAACGATAACCGAGGACGCACCGGTCGAGTACCCGGACGGTTCCGGCGGGATCTGGAAACCGCAAAACTACGACCATGAGTTCCGGGGGCCCGTCACGATGCGCGAGGCACTGACCTATTCCATCAATATCGTCAGCGTCAAGATCATGGAGCAGATCGGCGCTCCATACGCTGCGGAATATGCGAAAAAACTGGGGTTCACATCTCCGATTCCGGCCAATCTTGCCCTGGCGCTGGGAGCGGCATCTATCTCCCCGTTTGAATTGACATCGGCGTACGCTGTCTTCGCCAACAAAGGGATACTGACTCCTCAATACTTTATTACCAGAGTGACCGACACCGACGGCACCGTCCTCCAGGAAACGCCGCCGCCGGTTCCGGTTCCGGTTGTTTCTCCCGAGACAGCTTATGTCATAACCAATCTGATGCAGAGTGTCGTCTCAAGCGGCACCGGACATCGCGCCTCCGTAATCGGACGGCCGGTAGCCGGGAAAACCGGCACCACCAACGGGGCAAAGGACGCCTGGTTTGTCGGGTATATTCCGCAACTGGTGACCGGTGTATGGGTCGGCTACGATCAGGAACGTTCACTCGGAAGTGGTGGAACCGGCGGCCAGGCCGCCGCCCCGATTTGGGCTGACTTTATGCAAAAAGCCGTTACGGGTCTGCCCGTTGAAGATTTTACCGCACCGGAAAATATTTCATTCGTGCTGATCAACCCGCGCACCGGATTGCTTGCACGGGAAGGCACTCCGGGAGCTGTTATGGAGTGTTTCATCAAAGGGACCGAGCCGGGTTCTTACGATTAAGACAGGATTCGACTGAAAAGAAATACGAAGGGGACACCAAAATCCGGTGTCCCCTTCGTATTCAATCTGTCAATTTTGTTCTGCCCTACAAAGAAATATCCTCAGCAATCCCGCTTTTCTTCTGCACTACCGACTTGAACTTCTCCCAGTCAACCACGTCGGAAAGCTTTTGTTTTTCCACCATCTGCCTGGCTTCTGCGACAAGGCTGGTACTTTTGTTATAGACATCGTGATGCACTTCCAAAAAGACCCGCCCATTCTCGGTCACCGCCAGCTTGACCGGTTTATAGATTATCTCGCCTTTTGTGTTCACCTTTACCTGCGGAAAAAAATCCTCCATCTGATTCGGTGAAACACGTATGCAGCCATGACTGGAAAAACTGTAAATTGACGACGGCCTGATGGTACTGTGAATTAAAATACCGGGGAGCGAGGTTTTTAAGGCAAATTTGCCGAGCGGATTTTCCGGTCCGGGCGGAATACTGGTGATAACGTCCTTGCCCTGCTCTTCCATTTCCGTCTGAATCGATGGCGGCACCGTCCAGGTAGGATCTTTAATTTTTGAGGTTATTTTGAATTTCCCGACCGGTGTCTGCCAGACATATTTTTCATTTTTTGTCGCCGAGCCAAGCGCCACTGGGAGCGATGTTACGAGAGTTCCCCGTTGGAAAAAATACAACGTACGATCCGGAATATTGATGATAATGCCATCCTGAAGCTGCCGTGGAATGATTTTGCGATTGTCATAGGCCAGTTTCTGTCCGATTTTCAGGGATGCCTTTTTATCCAGGTGATTCATGCTGCGAAGATGCTGCTGGGTTACCCCGAGCTTTGCTGCCACAAGGCGGATTGTGTCGGCACTTACAACGGTATAGACCCCCCGGGTTCCGACCAAACGGCTTGAATTCAACTCTTCTACCGTGTCATCAGGTGGGATCTCACTCGTCAGCTTCTGATCGGAAGGCGGCGCCACTGCCGTATCGGGGACCGGCGCAGTCTCTGATGTCTTAATCATCGCCTCGATAATCCGGGCTTTCTGAAGCGTCAGCAGGTAAAATTTTTCGGCGTTTTCCTGATCTCCGACCATAAAATAGCGCAGGGCTACTTCATAGACAAGATCGAGACTTTTCATATCATCCGGAAACTTTAGGGCGATATTATTTTGGCGCAGGCCTGAGAGTGCCGCTTCCGCATCCTGCCTGTTATCGGCATGCGCGGTTGAGGCTTGCAGAAGTGCGGTGGCACACAGAAGGGACACGAGAATGAACGATGCAATTTGTTTTATAAATGATTTCATAGAGGCATTCTGGACCATCACGTTAATGGATAAAGAGAAATTTTGGCTGGTTTGCCAAGTAGTTGAAAATGACTGTCAAGAGTTGCCACCGGTGCATGACATGATGCGGCAGCGACAGCAATATAACAGTCGGACAGACCAACGGTCAAACCCTTCCGGCGAAGTTGAAATGCAAGCTTCCCCGCAGCAGCCCATAACTGTGGGGTTTCGGGGATAAACGGGAATACCCGGAGGAAATCGTCGAGTATCGCCAGTTCCTTGTCTGACTTGGCCCCCTGCATCAACTCGGCTATAATGATTCCACAGCAGTAAACCTGCTCGTCGTCAATCAGTCGCGACACAATGCCGTAATACGGATCGTGCTTGCGAAAAAATTCAATCCAGACCGAAGTATCAACCACCACCCTAACCAAGACGACGATCTCCGTGGCGCAATTCTTCGGCTCCGGCGACAAACTCCATCTGCCCGGCCATTGCCTTGATACGGGCAGCCCGGCGCATACGGATTTCATCTTTTACCGCAGTAATAACCGCTTCGGTCTTGCTTTTTGCATCAACAAGCGACAAGAGCTCAGTGAGCAGATCTTGCGGCAGTGTAACGGTTGCTCGTACCATAGCAGCAGTCCTCCGTGAGAAATATGCACAGAATATGTTACGTATTATGTGCTATATGTCAACACATAATTTCTCCGCAAATCACTACTACGCAAACGCCCCCACCGGAGCTTCCGGTGAGGGCGCAAACTGCATACAGGTAATTCCGCACTACTACCCGAGAATCGCCTTCATGTCAGCTTCAACAGTCGTGATCGGACCGACGTTGAAATTCTCGACCAGGAAGTTGAGGACATTCGGAGTGATGAATGCCGGCAGTGATGGTCCGAGCTTGATGTTCTTGATGCCGAGGTGGAACAAGGTCAGCAGGATAACAACCGCTTTCTGCTCGTACCAGGAAAGAATCATCGAGAGCGGCAGATCGTTGACGCCGCATTCAAAGGCTCCTGCCAGAGCTACTGCAATCTGGATGGCTGAATAGGCATCGTTGCACTGACCGATATCCAGCAGACGCGGAATGCCGCCGATATCACCGAAATCAAGTTTGTTGAAGCGGTATTTACCGCAAGCCAGCGTCAGAATGACCGTATCCTGCGGGAGTTTCTCGGCAAATTCGGTGTAGTAGTTGCGGCCCGATTTGGCGCCGTCGCAGCCGCCGATCAGGAAGAAGTGCCTGATAGCGCCGGATTTTACAGCGGCGATGACCTTGTCTGCAACTCCCAGAACGGCATTGTGGCCGAAACCGGTCAAAATTTCCTGGCCCGGATTGTCCGGGAAGCCGGGAAGAGCAAGAGCTGTATTGATGACTGCGGAGAAGTCCCAACCATCAACATGCTTTACATCCGGCCAGGCGACCAGACCCCAGGTATAGAGACGATCTTTGTAGCTGTCGGACGGTTTCTGGATGCAGTTGGTATTGAAGATGATCGCACCGGGGAAGTTGACGAACTCTTTGGCCTGGTCCTGCCATGCGCCGCCGAAGTTGCCGACCAGATGCGTATATTTTTTGAGGCCGGGATAACCGTGGGCCGGCAGCATTTCGCCGTGGGTGTAGATGTTGATCCCCTTGCCTTCGGTCTGCTTGAGCAGTTCTTCCAGCATCTTCAAGTCGTGGCCGGTTACCAGAATGGCTTTGCCCGCTTTGGTGCCGAGTTGAACTGCCGTCGGAACCGGATGACCGTATGCATCAGTATGGGCGGTGTTGAGAAGACCCATAACAGTCAGGTTCTGCTTGCCGCACTCCATTGAAAGGCCGACAAAATCCATCAGTCCCAGGTTGGCATCGGTTGTGGCAGCCAGAGCTTTCTGGAAGAACGCCATAACGTCGTCATCGGTTCTACCAAGGATCATGGCATGGTCCATATAAGCGGCCATACCCTTCAGGCCGTACATCAGAATTTCGATGATGGAACGGATGTCTTCGTTGACATGCTGGGTATTGATGCCGTGAGCTTCGCCTTGAGCGGTCATGCCGGCCAGATCGTCAGCCGGCTTCCAGTCGGCAACCGGACCGGAGAGAGTAACACCGGCAGCGGCTTTCGCTTTTTCTTTCAATTCGTAGCAGCGTTTGATCATGCCGCCGATGCGGGCGGGATCGAAATCAACGTTGGTCACGGTGGTGAAGAGCCCCTCAATGGTGAAACGGTCTATCTCGGCGTTGCGCCCCAGTTTGTCGGCGTACAGCGCCAGACTTTTCAGACCGTAAAGCAGGTGATCCTGCAGTACTGCTACTTCCGGTTTCTTGCCGCATACGCCCGAGATGTTACAGCCGGTGCCGTTTGCTGCCTGCTCGCATTGATTACAGAACATTTCCATGTGTGTTTCCTCCATTTGTTTTAGTGTCCGAGTGAACTCGTGGATGAGTTTTTTTCGTTTTTATGTTAGGAACAGTATACCGCAATTTCGAAAGATTACTTGACGGTTGTCAAAAAAATACAACTTAAAGGAGAATTCCGATGTCTAAAGTCTTTTTTAGCGACATGCGGGCTGGACATAAAGAGAACCTGTTCGACAAGATCGCAAAACTGCTGACGCTGGCCGGTCTTGCGCAAACGGTTGCCGAAGGGGATCTTACGGCGGTCAAGATCCATTTTGGCGAAAAGGGCAACCACACCTATCTCCGTCCGGTCTTTGCCCGGAGGGTCGTTGAGGAAATCAAAAAACTGGGAGCGCTGCCGTTTCTGACTGATTCTTCCACGCTCTATCCGGGACAGCGCAAGGAAGCCATCTCATCCCTGACCTGTGCCATCGAGAACGGCTTCGACTACTCCTGCGTCGGCGCACCGCTGGTCATCAGCGACGGCCTGCGTGGCGTCACCGAAACTGAAGTTGCCATCGACGGTGAAATATTGAAGAAAACCTATATCGGCACCGAGATTGTCGAAGCCGATTCAATCGTAGCCATGACGCACTTCAAATGCCATGAACTGACCGGATTCGGCGGCGCGATCAAAAACATCGGCATGGGCTGCGCCAGCCGTAAGGGCAAACTGGTTCAACACTCAACGGTCGCTCCAGAGGTGGCGGCAAAGATTTGTATCGGCTGTGGTATCTGCCCCCGATCCTGCGCTCACGGTGCCATCACATTTGTGGAGGGAAAAGCAGTCATTGATTCGCAAAAATGTGCCGGATGCTCGCGCTGCATCACCGTCTGTCCGGTCAAGGCGATCAACATCCAGTGGAATGAGGCCGCCGACCTGGTCATGCGCAAGATGGCCGAATACGCAAAAGGGGCGCTGACCGGCAAGAGGGACAAGGCAATCTACATCAACTTCATTACCCAGGTATCACCTGCCTGCGACTGCTACGGCCACGCCGACGCCCCGATTGTTAACGATATCGGCATCTGCGCCTCGACAGACCCGGTCGCCATTGATCAGGCTTGTGCCGATCTGGTAAACGGAGCGCGCGGCAACGAAGGTTCGGCACTGCAAAGCGGCCATGAGCCGGGCGGTGACAAGTTTCGCGGCTGCTGGCCGGAGATTCCGTGGGAAATACAACTTGAGCACGGAGAGAAGGTCGGATTGGGGAGCAGGACGTATGAATTGGTAAAGGTTTGACGTTTTCCCGGACTTTGATTATTGTTTGCATCACATTGCCTGCATTAATGAAAATACGTAGGAAGGGAGAAGCGGTTGGCTGGTTTGTTAACATTCAGAGCAACTTTCATATATCTGATCAGCGGAGCTGCGCTTTTGTGGACCATTTCCGGTTGTACTAGCAGACTTGTGTACCGCCCGGTGAGACAGGTCAAACGGGTCGCTCCCGTCGTTGTAGACACCAGTTTGCCGCCAATGCCCGACGCGAAGATTAATGATGCCACTCTTGCAGGGATTGATACTGCAAGAATCGGCATACGGGACGATGTACATATCTGGATCTACGATACCTATTCATCAACCAAAAAACGCACACGTCTCATGACAATGGGCAAGTCACTTCATAAGATTCTGGCCACCCGACCAATGACGGAGGATCAAGCGAAAAATATTGATCAGTCATTCAAAGAGGCTTCGCAGGAGCTGAGGACTATTCCCGGACTTCTACCGGTCGAAGCTGAAACAATGGACACCCTTCTCTATGAACACACGTTCAATACATCGGAACGATTAAAGACCTATTTGGACTACAGTCTGCTCCTGCCAGCGGATCCGACCCTGAAATAAAGGATACTTACATGAATAAAGCACCAAAATGTCCCGCATGCAGTTCAGAATACACCTATGAAGACGGGGACATGTTTGTCTGCCCGGAATGCGCCAACGAATGGCCGATTAGTGCCGCCGAGGAAGCTGATGCCGAAACGGTGGTACGTGACGCGTTCGGAAATGAACTGAAGGCGGGCGATTCCGTCACAGTTATTAAGGATTTGAAGATCAAGGGTTCGTCATCGGTGGTCAAAACCGGAGTCAAGATCAAGATCATCCGTCTCGTATCGGGAGATCACGATATAGACTGCAAGATTGATGGAGTTGGGGCAATGCAGCTAAAGTCCGAATTCGTCAAGAAGGCGTGAAAGGACATAACGGGTGAAAGCAGTAATTCAGCGGGTGTCCTCAGCTTCGGTGACGGTCGAAGACGCCGTTGTCGGCCGGATCGATCACGGCATCATGATTCTGCTCGGCGTCGAGAAGGGTGATGCGGAGGCGCAGGCCGACTGGCTGGTGGGGAAAATCTGCGGGCTGCGTATCTTCTACGACGATGACGGCAAGATGAACCGGTCGGTTGTCGATATCGGCGGATCACTGCTGGTGGTGTCCCAGTTTACCCTGGCCGGCAACTGTGCAAAAGGAAAACGCCCATCATTCGATACGGCGGCATCGGCAGACGAAGGAAAACGGCTCTACGAATACTTTGTCGCAGCCGCCCGGCGCACCGGTGTGCCTGTCGAAACCGGCATCTTTCAGGCTGATATGCAGGTGGCGCTGGTTAATGACGGGCCGGTGACATTTATTCTGGAGAGATAGTCATGACAAGAGAACTTACCCTCGGCTTTTCCCCCTGCCCTAATGACACCTTCATGTTCTACCCGCTTGTTCACGGCCTTGTTGACACCGGCGGGCTGGTCTACCGGGAGCGGCTGCAAGATGTCGAGACGCTGAACCAACTGGCGCTCAAAGGTGAACTGGATGTCAGCAAGGTTTCCTACCATGCACTCGGACATATCAGGGAACAGTATGCCTTGCTCCGCTCCGGAAGTGCGCTGGGACGAGGTTGCGGACCGCTGCTGGTGGCGACGGGCGTGATCGATCCGGCTAACCTGCGCGGCAAAACCATTGCAGTGCCGGGGCGCTATACTACCGCCAAACTGCTGCTGCGGCTGTATGATCCGGAACTGGTGAATTTTATCGTCATGCCGTTCAACGAAATCATGGATGCGGTGCTGAGCGGTAACGTCGATGCCGGGCTGATCATCCACGAATCGCGCTTTACCTACCAGGGATTCGGACTGCACAAGGTGCTGGATCTGGGCGAATGGTGGGAAGGGGAAACCGGACTGCCGATTCCGCTCGGCGGGATTGTCGCGCGACGTTCTCTGGGAGCCGAAACCATCGCCGCAATCGAACGTGCTCTGCGCTCGGGCGTTGACTACGCACGGACTCACCCGGACGAAGCGGCACACTACATCGGTGAGCATGCCCAGGAGATGAGTCTGGAGGTCTGCACAGCCCACATCGGCCTGTACGTGAACGATTTTTCAACCGATCTCGGAGACGAGGGGATTCAGGCCATTTCCTGTCTGTTGCAGCGCGCCGAGAAAGCCGGGCTCATCCCGACATCAACGGTCCCGCTTTTTTTGTAATAATATAAAGAGTATTTTACCGCAGAGGACGCAGAGGGAACAGAGGGAAGCAAAACAATTAACCCAAAATCGGCAGTTCATGAACCACAGAGCAACTGAGCAACAGAGGAAACAAACCGTTACATCAAAAACAGGCATAACCAAAATGGTGAGTTATTATTTCTGGTTTTAACCTGAATTCTTTTTTGTTTTTTGCTCAGTTGCTCTGTTGCTCTGTGTTTCAAATGTTTTTTAGGTTGAATCACAATAATTGATGCCACGTTTTGTCCAACCCTTGTTTTCCTCTGCGTTTCTCCGCGTCCTCTGCGGTGAGCGGTTTTGAATCAAACCATATTTTTTCTATCGGAGGTGACATTTTATGGCAGATCTGAAAGACAAATGGCAGGGATGGCTGGCGCTTTCCACCGCAATCATGGCAGTTCTGGCGGCTTTGACGACTCTCTACATGGGCAAGTTTTCCTCACGCGCCATCATGGCCCAGGGACAGGAAAGCGACCAATGGGCGTACTACCAGGCCAAAAGCATCAAGGGGCACACCTTTGAGGTAAACAAGAAAACACTGGAACTCCAGTTCCTTACGCAAAAAGGGCTGACTCCCGAAGCGGCAGCGGAATACCAGAAAACCGTCAATAAGTATGGCGAGGAAATCAAGCGTTATGAGGGAGAAAAAAAGGAGATAAAGGATAAAGCCGAAGGAATCGCCAAGGCCAAGCTCAAGGCTCAGGAGATGGGGGGGGATTTCGCCTACGCGTTGATCTTCCTGCAGATTGCCCTGATGCTCTCGTCAATAGCCAGTCTTACCAAACGCCATTACCTCTGGTACATCGCTCTGGTATGTACTGTAGGGTGGCTGTTTTTCTTTCTGGACGCCTGGCTGCTGTTTTATTAAAGCGGATCAGGGCAGAATTTTCTCCATCAGTTCCAGCAGCGGCTGGGGATAAACCCCCAGCAGTATCATAATGAGAGTTGGAATGATAAGAGCAACCGTTTCAGCCCAATTCAACGTGCGGCCCCGTTCAAGCGGGGCCGCTGCCGTTTTCATATACATGACAACCACAATTCTCAGATAAAAATAAACCGCCACCAGCGCCGAAAGTATGCCGATCAGCGCCAGCACGAATTCGCCCCCCCTCAGAGCGGCGGCAAAAACGGCAAACTTACCCATAAAACCGGCTGTCGGCGGAATGCCAGCCAGCGAAAACATTGCTACAGCCAGAGCCGCACCAGCCAACGGGTTTCTATACCCCAACCCGTGAAAGTCTTCGATAGTTTCAAATTCCTGTTCATCAGACAGGACGGAAATCACCCCGAAGGCAGCCAGTCCGGCTGTAGCATACACCACCAGATAAAACACCGCTGCCCGCAGACCGCCAGCCGGTGCGGCAACAAGTGCCAGCGCGACATACCCCATCTGGCCGACCGACGACCAGGCAAGCATCCGCTTAAGATTACTCTGCACCAGAGCAGCCATGTTTCCAGCCAGCATCGAAAGCAGCGCCAGCAGCCACAGAATATCGTGCAGTCCATGCCAGGCGCCAAAGAGCGGCAGCAGAAGCAGCAGAGCCGCCAGCGAAGCCCCTTTTGATGCGGTGGAAAGCAGAGCCGTCACCGGTGCCGGAGCACCCTGATACACATCCGCCGTCCAGAGATGGGCCGGCACCAGAGACAGCTTAAACGCCATCCCGAGCAGAATCAGGCACCCACCTGCGAGAAAAAGCGGTTCCTGCGACCCGTTTGATGACGCCAGCTCAGCCAGCTTAAGCGTTCCCCTTGCCGCGTAAACCAACGCCATCCCCATTGCCAGAATCGCCGCCGACAGCGTCCCGTTCAGCAGATATTTCAATCCAGCTTCGCCCCCTTTTGAGGAACCCCGCTTGATTGCCACAAGAATATAGAAAGCAAAGGTGAATGCCTCCAGACCGAGAAACAGCATCAACAGGTCCGTCGCCGCGCACGCCACCCCCATTCCGGCCAGAGCGAAAAGAAATGTGGCCGGATATTCTTCGCCGAAAATTTCCCGGCGCCGGTTGTAGGCGGATGCCAGCAGCAGCGCAACCAGCCCGGCTGAAGTGAGAGCAAGCATACAAAAACGTGAAAACGGGGTAATGGCCAGACCGGGCATAGCCGCATCAACCGGAAGCAATAGTGTGCTGAACAGGGCTGAAAGAATCAGCGCTCCCGCAAATTCGTACAGATATCCACCCGGCTTGATCGCTCCGGCCAACAGCACCAGAACACAGCCTCCGGCCAGGATAATCAACGGCATCAACGCCATTATATCCCTGGAAGTCATTGTCCACCTCCAGTCAAAAGCTGTACCGGCAGATGTATCATATCAAGCAGCGGCGCCGGGTGAACACCTACCCAAAGGTCAAGCAGCAGGAGCGCCGTCAGGATTGCCATCTCACGCGAGCAGAGGTCCTCCAGCACCAGCGACTGGCGTTCCTTCTGAAACACGACTTCCTGCACCAGCCGCACCATATAGATCAGCGGCAGGACAATACCGATGAACGAGAGCACCACAACAACGGGCGATTGTTTGATTGTTCCAGCCAGAATCAGAAATTCACCGACAAAGCTGTTCAACCCCGGCACTCCCATAGACGTCAGAGAAAAAATCAGAAAAAAGAATGACCAGAGCGGAATCTTTCCCCACAACCCGCCAAAGGCAGCAATATCACGGGTATGGGCCCGTTCGTCCAGCATCCCGATCAGACAGAACAGCGCGCCGGTGGTGACACCATGATTCGCCATCTGCAGGATCGAGCCGGAAAGCGCCACCGGCTGCCAGGCGGCGATGCCTATCGCAACATAACCCATATGGCCGATACTGGAATATGCTATCAGCCGTTTCATGTCCTCTTGCGCAAAGGCGACCAGCGATGCGTAGAAAATACCGAGCAACGCGAGCGTATAAAAGAGCGGGGTAAATGCTTGGGCAGCCAGCGGGAAGAGCGGGTAGCCAAAACGGATCAGACCATAGCTCCCGGTTTTGAGCAGCAGTCCGGCCAGCACGACGCTGCCGGCGGTCGGGGCATCGGTATGGGCATCGGGGAGCCAGGTATGGAGCGGAAAAAGTGGAAACTTGATCGCAAAGGCGAGGAAAAATGCTGCGAACAACCAGAGTTGGGTATTTAAGGGGAGCCGGGTATGCATCAGTTCAGGCAGGGCAAAAGTCGCCACCCCGCTCTGACCGGCATGCAGCAGATGCAGTGCGATGATCGCCAGAAGCATCAGCAGCGAACCGAACATGGTGAAGAGGAAAAACTTGATCGTCGAGTAAATTTTGCGACCATGTCCCCAGACCCCGATCAGAAAAAACATCGGAATCAGCATGATCTCCCAGAACAGATAAAACAGCGCCAGATCAAGGGAGAGAAACACCCCCATAATACCGGACTCCATAACCAGCATCAGCGTCAGGAACAGCACCGCCCGTTCCTTGATGGCTCTCCACGATACCGCCAGCGCCACACAGAAAGTGAACGAGGTCAGCATAACCATCAACAACGAGATGCCGTCCAGCCCTACCGTATAACGGATGCCGAACGACGGAATCCAGGCAGTATCTTCCATCAGCAGGTAACCGGGGAGTTTCGTCGGTACTTTTTCCAACTCCCGCCACATGGAGTACAGCCACCCTGCAAACGCCAGTTCAGCAGCCGCAACCCCGAATGCCGCCAGCCTGGCGAACGGCGCGCGGTTCCAGAGCGGCAGGAGCAGCAGGCAACCGGCCAGCGGGAGGAAAATCAGGATTGTCAGGAGCGGGTAGCTTGCAAGCATTTGACTCTCACCGGTAACCGATCAATTAGCATACTTAAGAATGCCAGCAGCCCACTGATTGAGGCAGCGGCTGAACATTCGCCTTGTCAATTACACCATTATGGTGTATAAAATCCTCATGGCCGAAAAGCGGAAACCCACATACGATCTTGATGCGTTTAAGGCTACTTTTGCCACCGCCGAAAGGCTTGCCGTTACAGGAACAGCACTTCGCTATGCTGCCTCGCTTGGGTATGGGCGCGCCGAGATTGTGGGAACAATCCAGACAATGCAGCGAGGCCACTTCTATAAATCTATGACAGCTTATGCAGATTCCAGGCTGTGGCAGGACGTGTATCACGTCCCGTCACCGGTGGGTATGCTGTACGTAAAGTTCACGGCCGACACCATAACCGAGTTTTTGCTGTTGTCGTTCAAGGAGAAAGACAATGACTAACCCCATCTGTCCGGAAACGGGGGCGCCTATGTATCGCGGGGTGCGTCCCATAACTCTTACCTATAAAGGCCAGAGCCTTACTTTCAATATGCCCGGTTGGTACTGCGACCAATCAGAAGAGAGTATCCATACCGGCAAGGACATGAAAATTTCTGATCGTAAGCTAAATCTCCTTAAGGCCAGAGTTGAAGGAGTGCTGGAGCCGGAAGAAATTCGCCGGATCCGCAAGAAACTTCACCTTTCTCAGGAACAAGCAGGTCTCTTGATCGGCGGCGGCCCAAGGGCCTTCCAGAAATACGAAAGCGGCGACGTGTTGCCCAGTCGGGCCGTAAGCACTGCGCTAGTGTTGCTTGATCATGCTCCGACGTCATTGTCACTGCTTGAAACACACAAAAAAGCCGCCTAAGCCTTATGTTTATTATTTTCCCTCTGCAACGACAACTTCCACCGGCACCAACCGTTGCAACACACTCTTCGCAATCTCAAGAATACCCTCGAATGAGGTATCTTTCAAGGTGCAGACCAATTTATAATCCGGGGTAAACTGGTATTTTTTCGGTTCGCCGCGCATCATGCCGATGATGGTGTCAGGCGGAGCCGGGGTGCGTGGATGGAATGAGATGATCACCGCATGGCCGTCGAAGTCGATCTGGCGCACGATCAGTTTCTTGAGCAGTACCCGCAGTTTCATGATCTCGAACAGGTACGATGTCGCCAGCGGATATTTGCCGAAGCGGTCGAGTACTTCGTTCTGCACATCCAACACATCCTCTTCGCTCTCCGCCTGGGTCAGCTTCTTGTAGATAACCAGTCGCTGGCCGGCATCCTTGACGTATGCCTCGGGGATAAAGGCCGGAACTTTCAGATTGATCTCCGGCTCGACCCGTTCAACGCACTCCTCGCCCCGCATCCGGGCAATGGTTTCCTCCAGCATCTGATTGTACAGCTCAAAACCGATTTCAGTGACTGTGCCGGATTGGCGGTTGCCGAGCATATCGCCTGCACCGCGGATTTCCATGTCGTGGGTGGCAATGCGGAAACCGGCCCCCAGTTCGGATATTTCCTGCAGTACCCGGAGCCGCTCCCGGGCATCGGAACTGATCGCCGCCTCGCCCGGAATAAGCAGATAGGCGTAGCCGCGCTGAGTTGAACGCCCCACCCTGCCCCGCAACTGGTAAAGCTGCGACAGGCCGAACTTGTCGGCATGATCGACGATCAGCGTGTTGGCATTCGGAATATCGAGGCCGGATTCGATGATCGTGGTACAGAGCAGCAGATTGGTTTCGCCATGCATGAAACCGAGCATGACCTTTTCCAGCTCATGTTCATCCATCTGGCCGTGCCCGACGGCGATTTTGGCTTCCGGCACCAGTTGGGCCAGCAGTTCGGCCCGCTTGGCGATGGTCTGCACCCGGTTGTGGACGAAGAATATCTGCCCGCCCCGGCGCAATTCCCGCACCACCGCCTCGCGGATCAGCTCCTCGGAAAAGCGGGACACGAAGGTCTTTACCGCCAGACGGTCCACCGGAGGGGTGTCGATAATCGACAGGTCGCGGATGCCCATCAAGGACAAGGAACGCCTGAAGGCCTTCCGGGCCGTGGTAGATGTCATGACCCTGACCGCCACCCCGATCCCGCGCACCCTCTACATGTCCATGATGGGCATCCGCGACCTCTCGATCATCGACACCCCGCCGGTCGACCGGCTGGCGGTCAAGACCCTCGTCTCGCGCTTTTCCGAGGATCTGATCCGTGAAGCGGTCATGCGCGAACTGCGCCGTGGCGGCCAGGTCTTCTTCGTTCACAACCGGGTGCAGACCATCGCCAAGCGGGCAGAACTGCTGGCAGAGATCG